>JAFAYS010000415.1 GCA_019240175.1 Chloroflexota bacterium
CCTGGCGCAATCTCCCGACACGCCGCCGGCAGAGATGCTGCTGCTGGATGCCGACTGGGTGCAGATCAACCCCCATGCCGAGCTAAGCCTGGATGTTGCGATCATTGACGCAGCCTTCACCGGCGTGCAAGGCCAGACCGGCGAAGATCTGAGCTCCCAGGCCGCCGACGATCTGCGCGCAGCGGTCGAGCTGTATCACGGCGACCTGCTGGAAGGCTGGTACTCCGACTGGTGCTTGTTCGAGCGCGAGCGTTTGCAGAATATCTACCTGGTGCTCGTCAATAAGCTGATGGCGTACTGCGAAGCCCATCACGAGTACGATCAAGGCATCAGCTATGGCATGGAGGTGCTGCGTTACGATCGCGCCCGCGAAGAAACGCATCGCCGGCTGATGCAGATCTATGTTCTGGCCGGCGATCGCACGGCGGCGCTGCGCCAATACGACCGCTGCGCGACCGGGCTGCGCGAAGAGCTGGGCGTCCTGCCCACGCCCTACACCACCAGCCTGTATGAGCGGATCAAAGCTGCGGCTCCCGGCGCGGATCTCAGCGCGATCCAGCCCCAGACAGCCGCCGACTACGCACCGCTGCACGACTTGCTGACCAACCTGAATCAGCTGCAAGGCGCGCTCACCGATCTGCAAAAACGCGTTCAGCAGAACATTAAGGCTGTCGAGCAAGCGCTGCGGCAGCCTCACTAAACCAGCGCGTCCGGCATTTCCTGCCGGACGCGCTCTGCTTATTCCCCCCAAATCCTCACGGATCGCTGCTGGATACGCTTGAGGATCGCTGGCAGAACAGCCTCCTGCTATAGTCACGGGCATCTACATTTTAACCTGAGCCCGGAAGAAGCGCCGAGCTACCCTTGAAGAGGCGCTATGGACCCGCTCGAACTGTACAGCCACTCATTCATCATCAGAATTTGGCGCGAACAGACAGACGAGCGATCCGATCGAGCGATCTGGCGCGGGTACATTCGGCATGTGCCCAGCCGGCAGCAGCGCTATCTGCGGAGCTTTGAAGATATCGTTTTTTTCATCATCGATCACGTCGAGCCGATGAATGTCCACATCGGGCTGGCATGGCGCGTCTGGCGCAGGCTGCGCTACCGCCGACAGCCGAAACCGCGCGACCAACAGCAGTAGGAGATGAGCACGGGATGGCACTGCAGATCGTGGACGCGATGAACAACGCCGGTGCTTGGAATGCCCTTGCCCCCAACGGTGCGACTCCATCAACCGAGATCAGCGCGACGGACGAAACGAATCAGGTCCGCTATGGCGCTGATGCGCATAGCCTGCGCGTCGCTGCGAGTGGAGATGCGCAGGATCATCTGCTGCGCCGGACACGCGCCGCGCTCGATCTTTCGGCGTTCGGCGAGCTGCGGCTGTGGATCTTTAGCAGCCGGATCGCCGATGGCTCAGCCAGTCAGCCGTTCTTCCTTGAGCTGCGGCTGGGCAGTGCGGCGCTGGCGCTCGACGCGCCCGGCAACACCTGGCACCGCTATCTGTCGGTAGCCCGCGCCGGCACCTGGGAGTTGATCCGGCTCAGCCTGGCCGATCTGGCACCCGCAGTCCGCAGCAGCCTGAGCACCCTACAGCTGCGCTGTATTGATGCCGCCATGCCGTTTACCTGCGTACTCGACGATCTGGCCGCAGTCCGCGACGAGATGCTGGCCGATGCCGACGCCGCGCTGCTGGCGCGACTTCACGAGCGGATCACCCTCAACGGCACTGCCGTGCCTGCGCTGCTGTACGTTCCCGGCGTGGCCGCGCCCAGCCAGCCGTATATTCGCATCACGCAGCACCACATCGCGTTTGCCGACGAGCGCACCAGCTCCAGTCGCGCGCGCACCGATTTTTCAAGCAACCGCTTTGCGCTGCGACCGCCCAGCTACGGCTATAACTTGTACTACCAGTTTGAGGCCGTCGCCGCCAATCGCAGCGAGCAGGCCACGCTGCTTGAGTTCATTCTGCGCGAGCTGACACCGCGCGGCGAGCTGATCGTTAACAACAGCCCGCTGCCGCTGGAATGGGTTCCTGTGCCGCCGTATAACGCCGACGGCGCGCCGCTCACCGATCGGGCGCTGCTGTATTTCCGGGTGCTGACCTACCAGGAAGTGGGAGCAGCCGAGCCGGCGGTGCCGCCGTATCACTCGGTCAGCATCGAGATCGATCAGGCCCAGCCTGCTTAACCCAACCGTCACGTGGTCGATGTAGCCGCTGCGGAGCTACCGCCGCGTGGTGAAGGAGGACTTGCATTGAGCGAATCGCAGAGCGAGCGGTTTACCGTCGTCAACATGCGCGACCAGCCTGTCGAGCTGTACATCGGCGCGGAATCGGTCACGCTGCCGGCCTACGGCGAGATCGAGGTCACGAGCGGCGATCTGGCCGCGCCGCATGTAGCAGCCATGCGCCAGCGCCAAGCGATCGATGTGCGGCCTGCCATGCGTGCGGCGGCAAGCGACGAGCAAGATCAAGCGCACGAGCCCACAGCGCCAGCCGTTGCCGAGGAGCCCGCTGTAGCCGAAGAGTCGGCAGCCGAGGAAGAATCAGCAGCTGTGGAAGAGCCCGCGCCGAAGGAGCAGCCGGCGCGTCGCACACGCCGCAAAAGCTAGCACGAGTCCGGTAGTCTGCGCCGGGCGATGGTTTCGATAGGCCCGCGTGAAGCGCCAGGATCGACTGGAAAAACAACCGCCTAGCGATCCGCGCGCAGCCAACAGGGAGTGAGCGATGACATACAACATCGGTCTGAACGTGGTGGAGGTAGACGGCTCAGCCTCGCCCGCGATCGTGGGAGCGGCAACCTCAATTGGTGCCTTCAATATTTTGACCCGGCGCGGCGTGCCGAACCGCCCGGCGCGCATCACCAGCTTCGCCCAGTTTGTGGAGCAGTTCGGCGGCTACTTCAGCGGCGGTCTCGGCGCGTATCTGGTCAAGGGCTTCTTCGACAACGGCGGCCAGACGGTGTATGTCAACCGCGTTGTCGCCACGGATGTCACAACCGGTGCCAGCCCGGCCCGGATCGAGCTGAACGACGCCGCGAATCCGGCCCTGCGCCTGCGCGGCGGCTTCCGGGGCCGCGAAGATCCCGGCACCTGGGGCAACGATCTGTTCGCGCGCGTCACCGCCAGCAACGTCGCCGCGCAGCGGGTGCGCGAGACCGCAGCCGCCAACGTCGCCGCAACCGATATTGCCAATACCGTCGATATGGTCGCCGCCAACTTCCCGTCGCTCTCGGTGCGCGTGGACGGCGAGACCAATCCCACCGTGATCACCTTCCAAGCATCCGATTTCGCGACGCCCACGGCGGCTACACGGGCCGAGCTGCGCGATGCGATCAACCGGCGCAGCACCAAAGTCGTCGCCTCGATCGCCGGCAACCACCTGGTGCTCACGTCGAGCGGCGAGGTTGCACGCTTGCGCCGCGATTGGACCAGCCTGCAAGTCACGGCGGCCAACGCCACGCTCGGCTTTACCAACATGGCCAGCCCGCAGCGCGGCACGACTGCGGCGATCGCCGCCACCACCACCTCGGTCGCCAATCCCGATGCGTTCCAGGTCGGCGATGCGGTGCGGGTCGCGGACGCCAGCGATCCGGCGCGCAACGGCGTGGTCAAGATCGTGCGGATCGTCCCGACGACCGGCGAGATCGAGTGGACGCCGCAGCTGGCCAACGCCGCCAACTACGACGAGTTTCAAAGCACGCTGGTGCCGGTGCAGTTCGATCTGACGATCGGCCTGGGCGGCGGGCAGCCTGAGAATGTCGTCGAGACCTGGACCGGTCTGTCGCTGGAGCCGGATCTGCCGAACTATGCTCTGCGCGTGCTGAACGATTCGCTGCGTGGCTCGCGCTACGTGCTGGCCTCGGATCTCACGCCGGCCACCCCGCGCCGCGTCCTGGCGACGCTGGCCTTTACCCGCTTTCCCACGGCAGGCCGCGACGGCGAGCCGACACCGCAAGATTTTATCGGCGATCCGGCGACGCATACCGGCTTCTCGGCCTTCGACTCGTATGACGTGCAGCTGCTCGCCTGCGAGCGCACCACGCCGGCAGTTGTCACGGCGGCGCTGACCTACTGCGCCAATCGCGGCGATTGTATGTTTGTGGGCTCGGTGCCAGAAGGCTTTGTCGGCAACGGGACTGCCGCCGTGGATTATGGAAAAGCCTTCCAGGGCAAGAAAGTCTACGGCGCGATCTACGGGCCGTGGATCAAAATTATCGATCCGATCGGCAGCGGGGCCAATCCCGTCAAATGGGTGCCGCCGACCGGTCACGTCATGGGCGTGTACGCGCGCGTAGAAACCACACGCGGCATCTGGAAAGCACCCGCCGGCGACGAGGCCAATCTTCAAGGCGCGCTCGACGTGGAATATCGCCTGAGCGACGCCGAGCATACCGATCTGGTCAAGAACGGCAGCATCAACGGAATTCGCGTCGTGCCAGGCGCGGGCATTGTCGTGGATGCGTCGCGCACGCTCAGTACCGACACGCGCTGGCTGTACGTCAACGTGCGGCTACTGTTCAACTTCGTCAAGAGCAGCTTGAAGCAAGGGCTGCGCTGGGTGCGGCAGGAGCCCAACAAAGACACGCTCTGGAACGCGATCAAATTCACAAGTGTCAACCCATTCCTGATGGGCCTCTGGCGACAAGGCGCGTTCGGCACCGGCTCGCCCGACCAGGTCTTTCGCGTGATCGTCGACGCGACCAACAACCCGCCGGACGAGGTCGACAAGGGCAACTTGAAAGTCGAGGTGTACTTCTATCCCTCGAAGCCGGCGGAAACGATTGTGATCATTGTCGGCCAGATGCCAAGCGGCGCGACGGCTGCCGAAGGCTAGGCCCAGCGGCCAGGAGAGATGCTATGCCCAAAGTTGGCGATATTTGGGAATCCTACCGTACCAGCGAGTTCGTGCTGGTGATCGACGGGACGGAAAGCCCCGGCGTGACCAAGGTGTCGGGCCTGAGCGAAGGTGAGATCGATACGATCGAGCAGCCCGACGGCGGCTCGGGCCGGATCATCAAGATCGCCAGCGCTGTGATCAAATACGAGTCGCTGACGATCGAGCGCAATGTAGACGGCAGCCCCGAAGACCAGCGCTTTCGGCTGTGGTTCCAGCAAACCTTTCAGCTCAACCAGCCGACGCAGGGCGGCTCGGGCGTGCGTAAAAACGGCATGATCATCAAGCGTCACAACGGCACTCCGGTGCTGACGTTTGCGTTCTACAACGCCTGGGTCAAGTCGTCGAAGTTTAGCGATCTGGAAGCCGGATCGAATAACCTCTTCAAACAAACGATCGTGCTTGAGCACGAAGGTTTGGAGCGCGTCGAATAAACAAGGAGCATATTTGTGAGCACGTTGCCCGCGAGCCGCGAGTTCGAGTTTACATTGCCGGTCGGCTACACCGACGACGAGGGTCGCGCCCACCGCAGCGTCGTGCTGCGCAAAATGACTGGACGCGAAGAAGCGATCCTGGCCGATCGGCGCTTCCAGCGCAACGGCGGCCAGCTCGTCACGGAGCTGCTGCATAGCTGCCTGATTCGCGTCGGCGATCTGCCCAAGAATGGCCGCTCGACCGTTGCCGGCATGTACTCGGCAGATCGCAACTACCTGCTGCTGAAGCTGCGCAGCATCACCTTTGGGCCGGAGCTGGAAGCCAGCTACACCTGCCCATCGTGCAGCGACACAATCCAGATCGATGAAGACCTGGACGACTTGCCGGTCACGGTCCTGAGCGAAGACTCGCCCGAGGATGTGACGATGGAGCTGGGCGACGGCTATGTCGATCGTGAGGGCCAGGTACATACCGCGCTGACGCTGCGCCTGCCGACCGGCGTCGACGAGGAGGCGGTCGCGCCGCAGATGCGCCAGAACGCATCGCTGGGCAAGAACGCGCTGCTGGCCCGCTGCCTCAAATCGCTTGGCGACCTGCCGCGCCATCGCATGGAAGCGCTCGGCCCCAAGATCCTGGCCGACCTGACCATGACCGATCGGCGGATGATCGACCGGGCGCTCAACGAGGCGGCTCCCGGCGTGAACCTGGTGCGGCAGATCGAGTGCCCGAACTGCGGTCATTTGTTCAAAGCCAACCTGGACATGACGCATTTTTTATCACCGGAGTAGACCAGGAAGCGCTGCGCCGCGAGGTGTTCTTTCTGGCCTACCATCTGCACTGGTCGTACAACGATTTGCTGATGCTCGACAGCGCCGAGCGTCGTGCGTACGTGGATCTGCTGATCGAGCAGATCGAGCGCGAAAACGCCCAGGTCGAAGCCGCACGCCGGCGTTAGCACGCCATCTATCGAGGATCGCCCGGTGTTAGAACCGGCGACGAGGCTATGCCGCTGGCTCTGCTGCTACAACAAACATTCACTGCGCTAGCCCGGAGCGCGCGCCCCTTCAACGACTGGATCGTGCTGGTCGAGCTGGAGGATCTGCTGTTGGAGCGGGTGCGCAGCGCCTTTCTGGTGCACTGGTTCGGGCCGCTGCTGCCGCTGGAAGGGCGCACCCTGCGTGTCTCGATCGCCAATATTGGCGCGCTGCGGGCACGCTACCAGATGCTGCGCGCCGGCATGCGACCCGACCAGCCGGGAGTAAATCTGACCGAGCCGCTGGCAGGACTCGCCGGAACCTTTGGCGGCATTCTGAGCATGCCGTTATACGGCATCCCGCTGGGCGTGGTCATTGCGGTCAAAGCTCGTGGCTGGCTGGTCAAGCTGCTGGGCGCGCTCAATGCCGCGACCTTAGGCGCGCTGTTTCCAGGGCTGGCTGTGCTGGCCTTCCCAGGCGCGATCGGCGGCGCACTGCTGGCCGGCATTTTCGCTCCTGGCCAGGTTCGTCCGGCGATCGATCTGCTGGGTGCCGTCGCCGAGATGATGGAGGCGCTGCGCGGATTTGTCGAGCAGCTGCTCGGGCCACGCGAGGGCGTGCGCAATCCCTTGGTGCGCCTGATCCTCCAGATTGGCGATCGTCTGGCAGCGCTGATGGCCTTCGCGATCGGCGTGATAGCGCTGGTCTTCACGCGCATCGGGCCGCTGATCTTGCCGCTCACTGAGCAGACGATCGCCTTGATTCGGCTGATCGAGTCGGTGGTCGAGCTGATCGGCGTGATCTGGTCCGACTTTATGACGCGGCTGGAAGGGCTATTTGAGGGCGAGCATTCGCTAATGTCGCCGCTTGAGCCGGTGCTGCGAATCGCCGGCAGTGTGGGCGATCGCGTCTTACGCGAGCTGGATCGCCTGCTCAAAGCGCTTGAGGGAGCATTGACAGGCTGGATCAGCTGGGCCGGCATTCGGCTGACGGATTATCTCGGCGCGGCCAAGCGCGCGGTTGTACGGGCCTTTGAAGGGCATATACTGACGCGCACGCTGACGGCGCTGGGCGATATTCTGCGCATCACCAAGGCGGCGCTGGCGGTCAGCACTCCACCGACGCCGACACCACCGCCAGCCAGCTCGTCCGACGATTCTTTCCTGGATAAAGTCGGCGGCTGGATCTACCGTCAGGGGCCGGCGTTTCCCGCGCTGCCGGATCTGCCCGACACAACGGTGATCGCGGGTCGTGCCGGTGGCCGTCCGGTGCTGGGATTGGACGCGGCGACGATCAGCGAGCTGGCCGGCATGATCCCGACCGCCTACAGCTTCAGCCCGCTGGCCTACCGTGAGCTGGAAGAGCTGCGACGATCGCCGCCGAGTGTGTTTGGAGGAGAGCTAGCGCGGCTGCGCGAAGAGCAGGGCGGCCTGCGCTTTGGAGCGGCGATGACCGCGCTGCGGCAAGAAGAGCTACCCAACCGCGCGCTGATCTTCGCGGTGGTCGAGCGAGTACTGCCGCCGCAGGCCGGGCAGTATGTGAGCCAGCTTGAGAACATCTTCCGCACAATCGACGAAAAGATCTACGGCGTCCGTGGCCAATCACCGCGACCCGAGCTG
>JAFAYS010000476.1 GCA_019240175.1 Chloroflexota bacterium
GGACAAGGCTCGCCGCGAAGTGATCGACGCGTTCTTGAGCCGGCTGTCGGAGGAGACCACCTTCGACATTCCCGAGGCGATGGTCGAGGAGCGCGCTGAGGAGCTGTTCCACCAGCAGGTCGCCGAGTTCCAGCGCTACGGCATCGACGAAGATCAGTTCCTTAAGCTGAGCAACAAGACGCACGACGAGGCGGTTAGCCAGTTCAAGGAGCAGGCCGAGACCGACGTGCGCCGCTCGCTGATCGTGCGTGAGTTCCTCAAGCGTGAAGATCTGACGCTGAGCGAGTCCGAGATCGCCGCCGAGACCGAGCGCTTCCTGAGCGACTTCGGCCCGGATCGCCGCGAGGAAGTGATGCAACTGCTGGATCAGGCCAACATGCGCCAGATGGTGGCGTCGTCGGCGCTGGATCGCAAGCTGCGCGATCGCATCGTGGCCATCGCCAGCGGTGAGCCGTCCGATGCGCCGACACCCGATGCAAGCGGCTCCGGCGCGACAACCGGCGAGACCGAGGGCGAGAGCGTCTTCGATGATCCCGGCGCATCCGCCGATGAGGAGAGTGGCACAAGCTCGGTTGAGCAGGCGACCGTCGCCGACTACGGCCAGCAGCCCAGCGAAGGCCAGCCCGACGATACCGGAACGTCCCGCTCAAACGAGGTTTAAGGTGGTATGATCAGGGCAGAAGTACAGCTTGTGCTTCTGCCAGATCATCGTCCTAAGGAGGGGCATATGGACTGGAAATCACCACAAGCGGTGGTTCCCTATGTTGTGGAAAACACCAGCCGGGGCGAGCGCGTCTATGATATCTATTCGCGCTTGCTGAAAGAGCGCATCATTCTTCTCGGTACGCCGATCGAAGATCAGATCGCTAACGTGATCGTGGCGCAGTTGCTGTTCCTGGCCAGCGACGATCCGGATCGCGACATCAACCTGTACATCAACAGCCCAGGTGGCTCGATCACCGCAGGTCTGGCGATCTACGACACGATGCGCATGATCAGCTGTGACGTCGCGACCTACTGTGTCGGCATGTGTGGCTCGATGGCCACGCCGATCCTCGCAGGCGGCGCGCGCGGTAAGCGCTTCTCGCTGCCGCACTCGACGATCCACATGCATCCGGCGGGCATCGGTCGCATCGGCGGCTACGCTCCCGACGTCGAGATCCAGGCGCGCGAGCTGCTGCGTATGCAGACCACCATCCGCGAGCTGCTGGCGAAGGATACCGGCCAGCCGCTGGATCGCATTTCGCGCGACTTCGACCGCGACTTGTATATGGACCCGCATCAGGCCAAGGAGTACGGCATCATCGACGAGGTGCTGGAAGTTGGCGCGGGCGTGCCGCAGACCGACGACTCGTCGGCGCGGTAAGGTATCGATTAGGCGCGAGCGTGACCTGTCATGCTCGCGCCGTCCCTTTTTGTTTGTTTTACGCTCCACGTTGAGGATGTAATGGCGCGAACCCGGAGCGGCCAACCGGCCTATGTCTGCTCATTCTGTACACGCGGCCAGGAAGAGGTCCAACGCCTGATCGCAGGTCCTGGTGGTGTTTTCATTTGTGACGAGTGTGTTGCGCTTTGCACGCAGATTATCGCCGAAGAGCGCGCCGCCAAGCCTGCGCCAAGCCCGGCCAAGCTAGGACGCGTGCCTGCGCCCGCTCGCATTCGTGAGCAGCTCGATCAATATGTGATCGGCCAGGATCGCGCGAAAAAGGTGCTGGCTGTCGCGGTGTACAACCACTACAAGCGGGTTCAGGCCGGCGTTGAGGTCGATGGCGTTGAGCTGCAAAAATCGAATATTCTGCTGCTCGGTCCAACCGGCTGCGGTAAGACGCTGCTGGCGGAGACGCTCGCCAAGGTTCTGGACGTGCCATTCGCCATCGCCGATGCGACAGCGCTGACCGAGGCCGGCTACGTCGGCGAGGATGTCGAGACGATCTTGCTGCGGCTGATCCAGGCCGCCGATGGCAACGTCGAGCGCGCCCAGCTTGGCATCATCTATCTCGACGAGATCGATAAGATTACGCGCAAGGCCGACAATCCGTCGATCACCCGCGATGTTTCGGGCGAAGGCGTGCAGCAGGCGCTGCTCAAGATCATGGAAGGCTGTATCGCGCATGTGCCGCCGGTGCCGGGCCGCAAACATCCCCAGCAGGAGTACATCCCCTTCGACACGACCAACGTGCTGTTTATCTGCGGCGGCGCGTTCGAGGGCCTGGATCGTGTGATCGCCCGACGCGTTGGCGCGAACCGGCGGCTGGGCTTTGGCCAGACCAAAGAGGCCAAGGAAGTGCGCGAGCGCGAGATCTCGAAGCTGCTGGCGCAGACCACGCCCGACGATCTGTTGCGCTTCGGCCTGATCCCTGAGTTTATCGGACGCCTGCCCGTGACAGTCTCGCTCGATGCGCTGGATAACGTCGCGCTGCTGCGCATTCTGACCGAGCCGCGCAACGCCGTGATCAAGCAGTATCAGAAGATGATGCAGCTGGATCGGGTGGAGCTTGAGATCACGACCGATGCGCTGGAAGCGATCGCCGAGAAAGCAATGGAGATCGGCACCGGCGCGCGTGCGCTGCGGGCGATTGTTGAGACGCTGCTGCTGGACGTAATGTACGAGCTGCCGTCGCGGGATAACATCGCGCGCTGTATCATCAACCGCGAGGTGGTGCTGGGTCGCGGCCATCCGATCCTGGTGCCGCGCTCCGACGGAATGCGCCGCATTCTCGACGAGGCCGTGTAGCCGCCGAGCTTTGCTCTGGTGACGTGAATTAACTATGCGCCTACTGCGTAAAACTCGTCCAACTAACGATCCCAAGCAACAGCGCCGGATTCTTGTCGCCGACGACGATCCGGCGATCGCGCAGTTGGTCCAAACCGCGCTGCGCGATCCTCGCTATGAGGTTGTCGCCGCGACCAACGGCCTGCAAGCGATCACCAGCTTCAAGCAGGGCCGCTTCGATCTGGTGATTCTCGACGTGATGATGCCCTACGTCGACGGCTTCGAGGCCTGCCAGCGTATCCGCGAAACTTCGGACGTGCCGATCGTGATCCTCACGTCGCGTGACGGCATCGACGATGTCGTGCATGGCTTCGAACTGGGCGCCGACGATTACATCACTAAGCCCTTTAAGATTGCCGAGCTGCTGGCGCGCGTAGAAGCGATTCTGCGCCGCGTCGAGGGCCAGCACGAGCGTCTCGCGCCGCCGGTGCTGGATATCTCCGGCCTGCACATCGACAAGCCGCGCCACTACGTCGAGCTGAACGAGCGTCCGGTCACACTCACGCCGATGGAGTTCGAGCTGCTGTATTTTCTCGCCGCCAACTCAGGACAGGTCTTCGATCGCGAGACATTGTTCCGCGAGGTGTGGGGCTACGAGTACGTGGGCGAGACCAATCTGGTGGATGTGTGTGTGCGGCGGCTGCGCGAAAAGATCGAGGACGAGCCTTCCAAGCCCAGGCGGATCGTCACGGTGCGCGGTGTTGGCTATAAGCTGGCCGAGCCTGAGGAATAAGCGCCAGGCATTCAATCGAGCGGCTCAACATGTGGAGCGATTGTGGAGGGACGTAGACGCTACGTTCCTCCATTTTGTTGTTGATTATACATGTGTGCGTGATACTGCCTCAGCATAAAGCCTTCCCGAACCACGCGCTACCAGAACATATTGTCCGTTGACAAGCGACAGCCTTTCTTCTATCCTCGCAGGGTCGATCCTGTCAGTAGGAGCTAATCGCCTATGTCAGCCAGCACACCGCCTTTATGGGGTCATTCAGCGCGGCATATTGTGTGGCATCGCTGGGAAGAGCCAGGCATTGAGCATTTGTACCTGCGTGAAGCGCATGATCGCGTCGTCGTGGACAGCATGATCGTCGGCGTGATCGACGAGCAGTTGATGCGTCTGCGCTACGAGGTCCAGTGCGACGCAGCCTACCAGTTCCAGGCAGTGCATGTGCAGATGCTTCAGCCCTTCCAAAGAACGCTGACGCTGACCCGCTCCCACGACGGCACCTGGCGCGACGGCGAGCAAAAGATTCTGCCTGAGTTTGCCGACGCCTTTGAGATCGACCTGACTGTGTCGCCGTTTACCAACACGCTGCCGATTCGCCGGTTAAGTCCACACATTGATCAGCCGGTTGAGATTCTAGTGGCCTATATCGATCTGCCGGCCTTTAGTATTCGGCCAGAGCGGCAGCTGTACACGCTCACGTACACATCGAGCGCGTATAACATCTACCGTTTTGAACAGCCTTCCATCGAGTACACGCAAGATATTCGTGTCGACTCCCAGGGCTATGTGATCGACTATCCCGGCTTGTTCCAGCGTGTCCATACGCAGTAGCGACTTTCGCGCACCGAACGCGGCCCAGTAAGCATAATCGTACTCAAGGAGAAGGCGATGCACCATGACGCATTTAATCTCGATGAAGCTGTGGCAATGCTTGAGCGAACGCCTGCCACGCTGAGCGCACTGCTGGCGAATCTTCCCGAGCGCTGGGAGCGCGCCATCGACGGCGACGGCGAATGGTCGCCGTACGATGTGATCGGCCATCTGATCGATGGGGAGCGCGCCAATTGGATGGTGCGAGCGCGCCATATTCTGGCCGGCGAGCCGGGGCCGTTCCCGCCCTTCGACCGTACCGCGCATCTCAACGCAAACCAGGGCAAGAGCACCGGCGATCTACTGGCCACGTTTGCCGAGCTGCGACGCGAGAATGTGGCGGCGCTGGTGGGCCTGAAGCTCACCGACGAGGATCTCAATCGCACAGGACTGCATCCCGAGTTCGGCGAAGTGCGCCTGGGTCAGTTGCTCGCGACGTGGGTGGTGCATGATCTGAATCACCTGCGGCAGATCGTCCAGAGTCTGGCTAGAGTCTACACCGAGGCGGTCGGGCCGTGGAGCGCTTACCTGTTGATCTTGGAGCGCGAGTAAGTGCCGGCTTGGCTCAATCATCTCCTATGATCGGAATGGATATTCGTGCTAGATATTTATCGCAAAACCAAAGATGGGCAGATCATCGTTGGCAAAGGTCTGCCCGCCTTCATCCATAACGGCAGCTACCATTACGTGACGATCAAGGTCTATGCAGACGGCCTGATCGACTGTTGGCAATTGGTTGATCTGGAAGGTTTTAAGCAGAAAGTCCGTGCAGGCTGGGTCGTGACTCAGGTTCCCGCCGGCAAGCGTATTTCCTGCCATCATCTCTTCTATGGCTCCGCGACGCTTAACTGCTACGTTGAGATCGACGAGTTTGTGAAGGAAGTGGAAGACACGATTCGTGAGCTGCAAGAACAGCCGACAAGTTCACGGCTTTGTGAAGAGGTGTTTCACGCGTACTTGCGCGAGCCAACCACGAAGCATCATGCGGCGCTCCGTGACGCGTACGAGCGCGTGCCCAAGCATTTACGCGTGTATGTGCTGCATGATATGGACGCCAAAGATGGACCGATCAAGCAGGTTATTTCTGCA
>JAFAYS010000496.1 GCA_019240175.1 Chloroflexota bacterium
CGGCGCTGCTTGCTTCCGGCGCAGCCGTCACGGCTGGCAGGCTCGTAGCGACCGTGCTTGCTGCTGGCGTGGTGCTCGTCGCGACCGTCGCCGGATCGGGAGCTGTGACGGCAGGCGCGGCGGAGCTACACGCGCTCAGTACCAGCAACGGCAGGAGCAGGAGCACGGTCAACGTTTGCCAGCGTCGCCCTGCCCTTGTTCGATGCATCTGGCCGCGCCTGATGTTTGGTTTATGCGATTGTCTCAGCATATGATCTTCCTTTCTTCTTCAGCGGGCGGGAAAGCAATCCCACGCTCGTTGTATGTCCAGGCCGCCGAACATGTTGGACGGTGAGGCGAGTGTAGCCTGGTGGCCGATTCTGCGCATCGTGCCTTCGCACACGGTGCCACCTTGTCCGTTCGGACAATGGCCGTATGCACGCTGTGCCGCGCCGGGCAACCTGCTATACTAGCTCGGCTGGGAGTGCGATGAATGTGGTACACACTTGAAAGATGAACGACGATGCCCGTGAATGAAGCCCGCCTCGTGCGTGCATCGGTGTTTTTGTGGATCGCCCTGCTGTGCCTGTTTGGCTGGGTATCGGAGCCGGGCCTCTTCCAGACGCCGCATATCGTGCTGGTGATCGCATTGCTGGCACTCCACGCAGCGCTTCACTGGGCTATGCTGTACCGGCCTATTCCAGCGTCATGGCGGCTAGTGTACTTTGGCATCCAGGGTGGGCTGGTCTTCGGCATCGGCGCGCTCACGCCCTATATCACCCTGCCGCTGGGGCTGTTTGCGATTCTTACCGGGCAAGCGATCGGCTACGATCTCAAACCCTGGCAGCGTGGCGCGTTCATCATTGCCTATATGCTATTGATGGCGCTGCTGCTCTTGGCTGTGGTAGGTGTGCAGCAGGCGATGTTCGCGCCGCTGGTGGCCGGCACGTTCGCGTTTCTGCTGATGGTGATGGCGGTGGTCACGCTGTATCAGCGCCAGGTCCAGGCGCGCGATCAGGCCGAGGCCGCCGTCGCCGAGCTGAAGCGTGCTCATGATCAACTGCGCGCCTACGCAGAGCAGGTTGAAGATCTGACGCTGATCGGCGAGCGCCAGCGGATCGCCCGTGAGCTGCACGACACGCTGGCCCAGGGACTTGCCGGTCTGATCTTGCAGCTGGAAGCGGTGGAGGCGAATCTCATCAGTGGGCGCGCGGCGCGGGCTCAGCAGATCGTCCAGCATGCGATGGTGCGAGCACGAACGGCCCTGGCGGATTCGCGCCGCACGATCGATCATCTGCGCAGTGATGGGCTGGCGCTCGACGATTTTGGCGTCGCGCTGCGGGCCGAGATCGCGCATTTCAGCACCGCATCTGGCCTGGCCTGTCACCTTGATCTGGGCGATCTGCCGGCCCTGTCAGAGGCGTTGCAGGACCATGCCATGCGCGCGATCAGCGAAAGTTTGACCAACGTAGCGCGGCATGCCCAGGCGACGGAGGTGTGGGTTCGTGTGGCGTGCGAGGAAGATGCTCTGATCCTGGACATTCGCGACAATGGGATCGGCTTTGATCCCGCCACGCTCCAGCCGCAGCGCGGACACTACGGGCTGCTAGGCCTCAACGAGCGGGCTCAACTTACTGGTGGTTTGTTTGACATAACTAGTGCACTGGGTGCCGGAACCAGAGTGCGCTTGAGCTTGCCACTGGCGGTGGAAGGAACGGTATGAGCGATGCGATTCGCGTGCTGATCGCCGACGATCATCTGGTCGTGCGGGAAGGGCTGCGGCTGATCCTGGAAACCAGCGGCACGTTTGTGTGCGTCGGCGAGGCGGCAGATGGGGCGGAGGCGGTGCGGCTGGCCGTGGAGCTACAGCCGGATGTCGTGCTGATGGATCTGCGCATGCCCGGCGTGGATGGCCTGGCGGCGATCGAGCGGCTGCGGGTGCAGGCACCGCAGGTCGCTGTGGTGATCCTGACGACGTACAACGAAGACGATCTGATGATTCGCGGCTTGCGGGCGGGCGCGCGTGGCTTTTTGTTGAAGGACACGAGTCGTGAGCGGCTGTTTGATGCAATGCACGCAGCTGTTCGCGGCGAAACACTTTTGTCGCCCGACCTGCTGGCGCGCGTGCTGGTTCCCGCTGAGCGCAGCGCTGACCGACCCGACAGCACTATGACTGAGCGTGAGCGCGAGGTGCTGCAAGGTGTGGCGCAGGGTGAGCGGAGCAAGGAGATCGCCGTGCGCCTGGGCATTACCGAGCGTACTGTCAAGGCGCACCTGGCAAATATCTACAGTAAATACGGCGTCGACTCGCGGGCTGCCGCCGTTGCTGCCGCCATGGCGCGTGGCGACCTAGCCCAGGCCGAGCCCTAGCTCAAGCCGGATCGTTGCTGTATGCACAGATTTAGGCTGTGCTACGGATGACGGTACGAAACGTCAGCGATAACCGGCGGCTGCGCAAGATTTTCTGATCGTTATACATGTCGGATTTGCGGGCCGGAATGCTATGTTTCCAGGCGTAGCGCGCCTCGCCCTGCATGGCGAGCAAACTGCCGGGCTCTAAGCAGAGCGACGATTGTGCCTGGGATCGACTGTGGGTAAACAGCATAGAACAGGCCGACAACAGACTGATTGAAAGAATGGTGTCGCCGAAGCAGGGAACGCAGTCAATGTGACTCGAAATGCCTTGTCCCGGCTGGTACTCGTTGACGATCACTTGATCCGGGAGCTCCGGTGTATATCCATCGTGGTGTAGCTGGTGAGCGAGGCGGCTGGCCCATGTCGGCAATGGCCCTAAAAACATGGACATGTCAACCGTACGACCGGTGTAGTTATAGCGGTAGCCGTAGTGTTGCACGCGTCGTTTGAGATCGGTCAGCCACGGTTGCTCGTCAATGACCGCAGCAAGCGCTGCTTGTTCCTCAAGCGTCAAATATGCAGCGATATAGCGCAGCCCTGGCACGGTTAGTTCGGCGTCAATCACAGCGAAGCCTTTCTATGCAAACAAATGTTTTCCTTAGGATATCATAGCAAAACACGGAGCATATGTTGAAGGAGTATTCTCATGATTCATCAACTGCGGATCTACGAAATCTTTGAGCATAACAAAAGCGCTTTCCACGCGCGCTTTCGCGACCACGCCGCCCGCATCATGCGATCCTACGGCTTCACGATCATCGCTATGTGGGAAAGCAAGACCGAAGCGCGAACCGAATTCGTGTATCTGCTGGCGTGGCCGGATGAGCAGACCATGCGCGAGGCGTGGGCGGCGTTCATGGCCGATGCAGAGTGGAAAGAGATCAAGCGCGTAACCGGCGCAGCGCATGGCGATCTGGTCGGCTCGATTGCCGAGCGTGTGCTTGTGCCGACCAGCTACTCGCCAACCGTGTCGCAGGCACTATCGAACGAGTGAGCGACGCGCGACCCTGAGCAGGGCAAAGACGCTGACTCGGGAAAGAGTCAGCAGCCGGGCATGGCTTCGCGACCAGCTTATTGGCACATGGAGGGAAACATGAGGCCGCCAGGGACTGCTGGTTGCCAATGTTCACGGAGGCCACAGATGCGCTCAAGCGTCTGTGGCCTCGCTTTATGGTCGCCTTCTGCCGGCTACATCGTGAGCACGTTGTCTTCAAGCAGCCGTGCGACCATCGCAGCGCGTGAGGAGACGCCGAGCTTGATAAAGATTCGCCGCAGATGTGTGGCGACGGTGTAGGGGCTGATCTCCAGAATATCGCTGATGGTTTTGTTCGGCAATCCTTTGGCGATCAGCCGCGCGATCGCCAGCTCACGTGGGCTCAGCGTCACCGGCAGCGTCGGCGGCGGGCGATTGCAGATGACATAATAGTGCGTGCCATCGATCTCGGCTTCGAAAATAACCTCGTCGGCTTGCTCAGGCGTACGGCGTCGCAGGATACGCGACGCGCCATTGGTGGTCACATATTCGACTAAGCGCTTGAGCAGCTCTTCGGGAGGCAGCGCGACGAACACCTCCTGGCGACTCGTCTTGGTTCGCTCTTGCACGACTTGCAGAGGCACTCTTTCCTCCTTCGGCAGGATGCTCAGCAGTGAAAGCGTATTCGTCGATTGGCGCACTCTCACATGACGGTCGGGAGCGCTCGGCTGCTGTGGTCAAGGCCCGCGCCCAGGCGGTAGGCAGAGCATCGAGATCCTTCTGATAGCTTAAAGGCAGCAGTGCACTTAAATATTGCGTTCATATCAATCCAGGTTGACGCTCTCGCTTCCAGGACGAAGGTAGGATTGGCTGGCACTGCTGACACTTGGGGCAACGGTCATCAGACTGGCTGTACAGTTCAATCTAGCCAAACGTTGCGGCGCTGATGGAATGCGGGCACGATGTTGGCGCACAAAGTCGATCGGGGCTGGTCTTCTATTATAGATCGTTTTTCGCCGCTGCCTATCCCATAAAAGGGTGACACTCACTTGTGCTACCACGTTTGTGCTGCTGCAAAGGTGCGACTAGACGATCGGGGCGCAGTTCGCTATACGACTATGTATCGACGATCTGTCTGGGTACCTCGGAAGGAGGCAGCGCTATGACGGCTACCCGTAACGGTGAAATGGAATGGGAGCTGGAAGACGAGTACGAGTTCGAGGGCGAAGGCGAGTGGGAAGGCGAGGGTGAGGGCGAAGAGTTCCTCGGCTCGATCGTGCGTGGCATCGGCGGGATGCTGGGCGGCCAGGGCGAGTACGAGTTCGAGGGCGAAGGCGAGGGTGAGTTTGAGGGCGAGGGTGAGTACGAGTATGAGTTTGAGGGCGAGTACGAGGGCGAAGAGTTTTTCCGCCGCATCGCCCGTGGCGTCGGTCGCTTTGTGCGCCGTGCTGCGCCGGTGCTGCGTAGCGTTGCCCGCGTGGCCGCGCCGATCGTCGGGACCGCCGTGGGTGGACCGCTGGGCGGCATGCTAGGTCGGGCCGCCGCCTCGGCGCTGCGCGAAGGCGAAGGCGAGTTCGAGGGCGAGTACGAGTTCGAGAGTGAGTACGAGTTTGAGGGCGAAGGCGAGCTGGAAGCCGCGCCGGTTACCCAGCAGCAGGCGCTGGCCGAGTACATGGCTGCGGTTGCGTCCCGCGCCCAGACCGAGGCCGAGGCCGAGGCGATGGCCGGCGCGGCCACGCTGGCGTCGATCTCCGCCGCCGATCGCGCTTCGCTGCGCCAGGTGCTGCCGCATATGGTTCGCGGCACCGCGATCCTGACGCGCATCCTGCGCCGCCGCCGCATTACGCGTCCCGCCGTGCGCGCCGTCCCGACGATCGTGCGCCGCACCGCGCAGAGCTTGTCGCGCCGCGCCGCCAGCGGACAGCCCGTCACCCGGCGCACCGCCGCCCGTGCGATGGCCAGCCAAACCCGCCGCGTGCTAAGCAGCCCGCGCACCTGCGCCGCCGCGATCAACCGCAACGTGCGCGCCAGCCGCACCGCCGCTCGTACGACCCGCCGTCCCCAGCAGGGCCAGCGTCAGCGCCCGATCCGCGGCTAAGCTGTTTGAGTGTGTGTGCGCGACTGACGCCACAAGGAGGTACACATGGCTACGCCTATGACTGAGTATGAATGGGAAGCGCTGCCTGAGCTAGAAGGCGAGTGGGAAGGCGAGGGCGAAGAGTTTCTCGGCTCGATTGCGCGCGGCATCGGTGGGATGCTGGGCGGCCAGGGTGAGTATGAGTGGGAAGGCGAGGACGAGGGCGAGGGTGAATACGAGTGGGAAGGCGAGGACGAATACGAGGGTGAGTACGAGAGCGAGGAGTTTTTCCGTCGCATCGCGTCGCTTGCGCGCAGCGCCGCACAGTCGCCAACGCTGCGACGGGTGGGACTCAGCGCGGCGCGGGCCGGCTTGCGCGGCCTTGGTAATATAGGTGGTGCAATCGGCGGCCAGTTCGGCGCGCAGGGCGCGGCGCTCGGTCGCAATCTGGGCAACCTCGCGCAAAGCCGCCTGATGGGCTTGCTGCCCCAGCAGGAGTACGAGGGCGAGTGGGAAGACGAGTTTGAGGTCAATCCCCAGCAGCGCGCGTATTCGCCAGCCGCCCTGATGGAGCACCTTGGTCACGCCGCCGCCCAGGCCGAGAGCGAGGCCGAGGCCGAAGCGTTTATCGGCGCGCTGGTGCCGCTGGCCGCACGAGTGATTCCACGCGCTGCTCCGGCGATCATGCGCAGCGCACCCCAGCTTGTGCGCGGCCTGGCCAACGTTACGCGCACCCTGCGCCGCACTCCCGCAACCCGTCCTCTCGTGCGCACGCTGCCAACCGTAATGCGCCGCACCGCCGCCAACATCGCTCGCCAGCAAACGCAGGGTCGACCCGTCACGCCGGCGCGCGCCGTTCAGGCCATGGCTCGCCAGACCGCGCAGGTGATCGGCAGCCCGCAGCAGTGCGCGCAGGCCTACGGTCGCTCGCGCGCGCTCGATCGCCAGTTTCACCGCGTCGCGCGCCAGCCGCAAGCAGCCGCTAGCCGTCAGAGGGAGTGGTAGATCATGGACGGCACGCCGCCAATCAGCACAACCAATGGCCACGGCGCGCATCCCACGGCGCGACGCTCCCGGCGCGATCCGGCGGCAAGTACGCGGATGCCGTCCGTTCTGCCGCCCTGGCTCCGGGCTCAGGGCATCAACGTTGCGCGCCACGCCGAGGCGCTGCGGCCTTTCCGTCGCGATGAGTTCGGAGCCGGCGCGGAGGCCCCGACCGAGGGCCACGTTCAGGCTGTCAATGAGCTGATCGCGATGCTCCGCACGGACCTGCTCAAAACTACCAGGCGCGTGACCGAATCGGTGGAGCAGTCGCTGCGCGAGCCGACCTCCGCGCATTTGCAGCGCATGGTGCGGCACAAAGAGCGGGCGCACGACTGGGTCCGCGCGATCGAGCGCATCTGGGATTTCTACTTTGAGCTGTTTGGCCAGCGGCAATCCCAGTTCGGCACCTGGCTGCTCGGCTGCGATCGGATTGCGCTCGACTGCTACCAACACGCTTACGTGAACCTGGGCACCGCGCGCTCGATCCCCGCGCCGCCGCCGTTCTCCTACATGCGCACAGGCTTTTCGCCGGCGACCTTTCGGCGCGGCATTCCGCTGCGGCGGCTCGGCCAGCAGATTAACCCGTTTCCACTGATTCAGCTGCCGTATCACCGGCTGGTCAATCCGTGGACGCTGGGCGCGGTGCTGCACGAGGTTAGCCACAATCTTCAGAATGATCTGGGCCTGGATCGCAGCGTGCCGCGCAACATCGGGCTGCGCATTCTGCGCGCGGGAGGCAGTCGTTTTGTGGCGGCGGTGTGGACGCGCTGGAATCGCGAGATTTTTGCCGATATGAGCGGTCTGCTGCTCGGCGGCCCGGCGGTCGTGGCCTCGCTGATGGACGTGATCGGTCGCGCGCCGCCGACGGTGCTGCACTTCTCGCCGGGAGCGCCGCATCCCACGCCGTATCTGCGCGCGTTCCTGAGCATCGAGCTGCTGCGGCGGCTGGGTTTTGAGGACGAGGCGCGGCATTTCCGCCAGATGTGGACGCGGATCTATCCCAATCCACGCGCCGGCAATCTTCCCCGCCCGCTGCTGGAAACGGCGATGGAGACCGTGCGGCTGGTCGTAGACACGATCTGCTTTCAGCCCTACCCGTCGCTGGGCGACAAGCCGCTCTCCGAGGTACTGCGTTTTGCGCCCAAGGAGCAGCAGATGGTCGAGGAGGCTGCGCAGCGCCTGGCCACCGGCACCGATCCCGGCGTGAT
The DNA here is from genome assembly GCA_019240175.1 of Chloroflexota bacterium. Taxonomy (GTDB): domain Bacteria; phylum Chloroflexota; class Chloroflexia; order Chloroflexales; family Kallotenuaceae; genus LB3-1. The sequence continues at coordinate 7,697 of JAFAYS010000496.1, forward strand.
CCCTGAGCGCTTCTTGATCGGCGCATCGCGCTTCGCCCTGGATCAGCGGCTGGCCACGCCGGAGATCATCACCGCCAACTTTTACCGGGAACTCGCGAGGAGGTAGCGCAATGGCACTCGAAGCCGCTCTGGAGCAGCTCTGCTCGCAGCTCCTTGCGCTCCACGAAACCTGCACCAATCTGCGGACAACTGTCTGGGAAGACAAGCCGCTGCAAGACGACGTGGTGCTGGTCGATCTGTTCGGCAATGCGGTCGACGATCTGCTCGGGCTGATCGAAGAAGCGCTGGCCGCCGCCCGTGACTCGCGACAGGCCGCCGGATCCTCGTTCACGCTGCAGCAGGCCGGCCACGCGTTGCTGATCTGCCACGATCGCCACACGCAGACTAGCCATCGCTATAGCGCGGATCTGCTGAGCTACGAGCGCATTCGCGAGCTGCGGCGTTTTGGCCGGCGACGCGGCGGCGAGTGGGGTGCCTGGTCGCGCGGCGTGAAGGTGGCGCTGGATAGCTGCCGGCAGCCGCTCTTCGACGTCGACGATGCGCTGCTCAGGTGCTGGGGCGAGCTGATCGAGAAAACCGGCGGCGCTACATTTCATGTTCAGAA
>JAFAYS010000657.1 GCA_019240175.1 Chloroflexota bacterium
CAGCTCGGCGGGCAGACGCAACCGGTGTTTGGCTCCTTCGAAGGTTTGTAAGGCCGGGCGTGGTCGATCCGTCGGCAGGAGCAACGTGGGAAGATGCGCCAGCTGCTGCTTCCAGTAGTCGAGATGCGCGGCGGTGGCCTCGGACTGGGCCTGCTGGCGCTGCCAGATCGCGAAGTCGGCGTACTGGATCGGCAGCTCCGGCAGCGGATTAGCCTGATCGGCGAGCAGGGCGCTGTACAGCTGGCTCAGCTCGCGCACGAACACACCGATCGACCAGCCGTCGGCGATGATATGGTGCAGAGTCAGCAGCAGCACATGCTCATCTGCGCTTAGCTCTAGCAGCGTCATGCGCAGCAGCGGCCCAGCGGCCAGATCGAAGGGCTTGCGCGCCTCATCCAGCGCGTGCTGCTGAACGGCTGCGGCTTGCTCCTGCGCCGGCAGATCGCGTAGATCCACACGCTGGATCGGCACCGCTGCGTCGGCGTCTATGCGCTGCATAGGCGCGCCGTCGTCCTGCGCGACATCCTGAACAAAGCGCGTGCGTAGCGACTCGTGACGGCGCACGATCTCGCTCAGGCTGCGCTCAAGCACCGCGACATTGAGCGCGCCGCGCAGGTGGACGACGCCGGGCATGTTGTAGACCGCCGTGCCGGGATCGAGCTGATCGACTAGCCACAGCCGCTGCTGCGGAAACGAGAGCGGCCAGGCCTCGCCCGCCGATCGCTGCGGGATCGTCGTCGTCGCGGGCGGCGACTGGGCCGCTTTGCTTTGCAACCATTTATCAAGCAGCGCGCGCTGTGCCACCGAAAGCTGGGCGATGCGCTGGGCGTTATCGTGTTCTTGGGTCATAAACGATCTGCTACTCCACATGGTCTACGCTGAACGCGTCGAAGGATGCTCAAGGATGCTAAGGATGCTATCGATTGGCTGTTTGAGGTTCCCACAATCATTAACTCAGATCGGCGGAGCTTATCCGAGCTTCAGCTAATTTCTGCGATAAATGCTCCGCTAGCGTATGCACGTTGGGCTGGTCCAGCATGGTCCAGTGCGTGCCCGGCGTAATGATCACCTCGATCTCACGCGTGGCATAGGCCGACCACGCCGCGCGCTGGGTTGCGGCGCGACGCTCGGCGGGATCGTCGGGGCTGTCGCCGCTGGTGAAGAGCACGATCGGTCCTGCGTAGGTTGCCGGCTGGTGCTGCTCTAGCGCGCGCCGCTGGGCGATGCTGAGCCGCACGATCCGCCCCAGCTGCTCGCGATCGATCGTCTGCCATGTCTGCGGGTCTTGTTGCCGGGCCTGCGCCAGCAGCGTATCGATTGCCGTGTCCAGGCTCAGCCCACGCAGCGCCGCTGCTTCTATCTGAACGCCATACATCTGCGCCAGCTCCAGCAGATCGTCGATCTCGTCGTGCTCGGTTGCCGCCGGGCTGGGCGGCAGGCTGTCGAGCAGCGCCAGCAGTGCCACGTGCTCGCCCTGCTCTCGCAGCAGCGCGGCGATCTCAAAGACGATGCTGCCGCCCAGCGACCAGCCGCTGAGGTGGTACGGCCCGTGCGGTTGCTGCGTGCGAATCGCCTGAGCGTAGCTCGCGGCCATCTCGCGGATCGTGGTGTGCGGCGTGTGGCCGGCGTCCAGCCCTTGCGCTTGCAGGCCGTAGAGCGGCTGGTCCGGTCCAAGCGTCTGCGCCAGTGCCGCGTAGTTGAGGACGCTGCCGCCCAGGCCGTGTACGCAGAAGAGCGGCGGCTGGCTGCCACGGGGTTGGATCGGCACCAGCGGCGACCAATCGCCGGTCGGGCGCTGCTCTAGGCGCTGGGCCAGCCGCGCGATCGTCGGCTCTTCGAACAAGATCGCAACCGGCAGGCGCTGCCCGAAGCGCTTATGGATCTGCTCCATCAACCGGATCGCCAGCAAGGAGTGGCCGCCCAGGCGGAAGAATTGATCGTCGATGCCGACGCGCTCAACTTCCAGCAGCGACTGCCAGATCTCGGCCAGCGCGGCCTCCGTCGGCGTACGCGGCGCGCGATATTCCTGCTCCGGCGTGCTGGCTTGATCCGGCGCGGGTAGCGCATGACGATCGAGCTTGCCGCTGGGCAGCGTGGGTAGCTCGGCTAGCACCACAAACGCGCTGGGCACCATGTAGTCGGGCAGGTGGGCGGCGACCTGCTCACGCAGGGTAGAACCTAGAACTAAGAACCTAGAACCGTCCGAATCATCCCCTAAGTTCTTGGTTCTAGGTTCTCGGTTCTCCGTCGGAACGACGTACGCCACAATCCGCTGAACGCCTGGCTTGTCTTCGCGCAGCAGCACCACGGCATCGCGCACAAGTTTGGATCGCAGGAGCGCCGCCTCGATCTCGCCCAGCTCGATGCGGAAGCCGCGCAGCTTAATCTGATGATCGATGCGGCCCAGAAACTCGATATTGCCATCCGCGAGATAGCGCACCAGATCGCCGGTTTTGTAGAGCCGGGAGCCGGGAATGTCGGAGAATGGGTTGGCAATAAAGCGCTCGGCGGTCAGATCCGGGCGATTTAAGTAGCCGCGCGCCAGCTGCACGCCACCGATGTAGAGCTCGCCCGCCACGCCGACCGGTACCGGATTGAGCTCGCGATCCAGGATGTAGAGCTGCGTGTTGAAGAGTGGGCGGCCAATCGTGACCCGCTGTCCAGGTTCAATCAGCGCGGAAGTCGCGGTGATGGTTGTCTCGGTCGGGCCGTAGAGATTCCAGATCTGAAGATCCGGTAGCAGTCGCGACGAGCGCTCGACCAGGGCCGGCGGTAATGCTTCGCCACCGACAAGCACACGCTTCAGCGTAGTCGGCAGCGGCGCGTAGCCGGAATCAACCGCGTCGAGGATCGCGCCCCACAGCGACGGCACGCAGTTCAGACCAACCTGCGTGCGGCTATTCAAGGCCTCGACCAGCTGCGCGGGCTGGCTCAGTACCTCCTCAGGCAGCAGCCAAACAGCCTTGCCTACCAGCAGCGGCCCGAAGAGCAGCTGTACGGAAGGATCGAAGGTGATCTTCACCAGCGCCGGCATGTAGCTCAGCTCCGCGCCACTTGTGCGGACGAACCAGTTAAGGTCGTTGATCGCGTTTGCGTGCGAGACGACCACGCCCTTGGGTCTGCCGGTCGAGCCCGAGGTGTAGATGATGTACGCGGCGTTGTCTGCGACGACTCGGCTGGGAAGCGCGTTGTCGGCGTAGGTGGCGATCTGCGCCTGATCCGTATCCAGACAGACGACGCGCGGCCCTTGATCCAGCTCAGGTACATATTTGAGCTGTGCCTGATGCGTCAGCAGCACCGTCGCCTGGCTATCGGAGAGCAGGAACGCCAGGCGCTCGGCGGGGTAAGCTGCATCCAGCGGCACATACACGCCGCCAGCTTTCCAGATGCCGATGATGGCGATCAGCAGATCGAACGAGTGTGGCAGCAGCAGCGCCACGCGGGACTCAGCCCGGACGCCCAGCGCTTGGAGATGGCGCGCCATTTGGTTAGATCGTCGATCCAGCTCGGCGTAGCTCAGCGACTCGTGCATGGTCTCGACGGCTATCGCATCGGGTGTGCGCGCGGCCTGCTCCGCGATCAGCTCATGCACACAGCGGTCACGCGGAGAGTCGGCGGCGGTCTGGTTCCAATCGATCAGGATCTGCTGGCGCTCGGCGGCTGAAAGCAGTGGCAGCGAGCCGATGCGCGCGTCGGGCCGCGCGACGATCTGCTCAAGCAGCAGCCGGAAGTGCGCCAGCAGCCGCGCGATCGTGGCGTGCTCAAAGAGATCCACGGCGTACTCAAGCGTGCCCGCGACACCGGCGGCGGTTTCGAACAGGCTCAGCGATAGATCGAACTTGGCCGTGTGACCGGAGATGTTGGCCGGCTCGATCTGAAGCTCGGGCAGCATGATCGAGGGCGGCGACTCGCTGATGAAGGCAAACATCACCTGGAACAGCGGCGTGCGGCTGCGATCGCGCTCGGGCTGCAGCGCCTCCACGATCGCCTCGAAGGGCGCGTCTTGATGCGCGTAGGCGTCCAGTGTCGTGGTGCGCACGCGGCCTAGCGCCTCGCGGAAAGTTGGATCGCCGCTCAGGTCAGTTCGCAGCACCAGCGTGTTGATGAAAAAGCCGATCAGCGGCTCGATCTCGGGCTGCGTGCGTCCAGCGATCGGCGAGCCTACGGCGATGTCGTCCTGCCGGCTGTAGCGACTGAGCAGCATCTGCCAGGCTGTGAGCAGGATCATAAACAGCGTCGTGCCGGTCTGCTGGCTGAGCTCGCGCAGCTGATCCAGCAGCGCCCCATCGATCGCCAGCGGCAGCGACTCGCCGCGAAAGCTAGGCAGCGCAGGCCGTGGATGATCGGTGGGCAACTGTAGCGCCGAAACTCCCGCGAGCTGTTGTCGCCAGTAGTCGAGCTGGCGTTCGAGCAGCTCATCTTTGAGCCAGGAGCGCTGCCAGAGCGCGTAGTCGGCGTACTGGATCGGCAGCTCCGGCAGATTCAGCGTCTCGCCACGTAGCGCGGTGACATAGGCGATGATGACCTCGTTGATCAGCACGCCCATCGACCAACCGTCGGTGATGATATGGTGCAACGTCAGCACAAACACGTGGGTCTGATCGTCGCGGCGCAGCAGCACAGGCCGGATCAGCGGGCCGTTGACGAGATCGAAGGGCGTGCCGGCGGCGGCGCGAATCCGGCGCTCTAACTCGGCCTCCTGCGCAGCTGCATTCAGATTCGATAGATCGAACGTGGCGATCGGCACAGAGCGCGGCGCGGCGATCCACTGCATCGGCTGCTCGTCGGCGATCGCAAAGGTGGTACGCAGTGACTCGTGCCGGGCGATGACCAGATCCAGGCTGGCTTGCAGCGCGTCGATGTCGAGCCGCCCGTGGATTTGCCAGGCCGCCGATACGTGATAGCTGGCGTTGCCTGCCTGGAGCTGCTCGATGAACCACAGGCGCTGCTGGGCAAACGACAGCGGCACCGGCCCGGACTCGGCGCGACGGGTGAGCGGCGGCAGCGTGGGCAAAGTTTCAAACCGCCGCTGCGCTTCGTCAATAGCTACGCCCAGCTCGGCGATCGTCGGATGTTCGAAGAGCGCGCGCACCGGTAGATCCAGGCCGAAGCCAGCGCGGATGCGGCTGATCACCTGAGTTGCCAGCAGTGAGTGACCGCCGAGCGCGAAGAAGTTGTCGTGAATGCCCACGGCTGGCGCGCCCAGCACCGACATCCAGATCTCGCTCAGCTGCGTCTCGATCGGCGTGCGTGGCTGAGCGTCGGCTGTGGTGGCGCTGGTCCAGACCGGCGCGGGCAGCGCGGCGCGATCGACTTTGCCGTTGGGCGTCAGCGGCAGGGTGTCGAGCACCACG
>JAFAYS010001047.1 GCA_019240175.1 Chloroflexota bacterium
TTTACTGCACCCGGCGTTTAGAAATATCGGTCGCGGCACCATTGATCACCTTGATGCCACGCGCGCGCAGCTCTGCGCAGAGTCGCGGTCGGTCCAGCGGCAGCCGGCGCGAGTCGGTGAGCGTGGTATGAAACGCAAACCAGCCGCGCTCGATCCCGGTCCGAGCCAGCACATCTGCTGCGGTCTCGCCGATCTGCGCGGGTACCCGTGTCGCGTGGGGCAGCATATTGAGCAGCACAAAACCATCCCAGGTATGCCACTCGTAGATCACCACCGGTTGTATTTCAGTCACAGTTGCTTCCTTTATGCATACATAACCATCGATTCGACGTCATGATGGGTAGATCGGTCAGCTCGTGAGCACCACAACATGAGCCGCGTGCGGATCGACGCCGTGCTGCGCCATCAACTGTAGGCCCAGCAGCGCGCCCGCCGAAGACGGCTGGCTTTCGATCTGCTCCATGGTCAGCAGCAGCCGCGCCGCCGTCCGCAACTCGCGGTCGGTCGCCTCGTAGCACCAGCCGCGCGACTCGCGAATCGCGCGCACGCCCGCGTCGCCATGCAGCGAGCGCCAGCTGACCAGCGCCTCGTTGAGCAAGCTTTCGCGAATATCGTCCGGCGCAAGATCGCGGTAAACGCCGTTTGGAATGCTGGCTGTCAGCGCAGTATTGCCAAGACTGCCGACCGCACCCAGACGCGGCAGCGTTCCGCGCTGCTTAAATCCGCGATGAATACCGGCCAGCGTGGTGCCATTGCCCACCACCACCCACAGCGACGCCGGGGTTTCGCCCAGATCGTCGAGCACCTCGAAGGCGATCTCGCGATATGCCGCCAGCGCCGCCGCGCCGCCGATGCCCGAAGGATTGGCGTCGTAGAAGCCGCTGTGTTGGGCGTACTCCTGGCTAGCGATCACGGCCTCTTCGTAGGTGCCGCACACGTAGCTGATCGCCGCGCCGCAGTCGAGCATCTCGGGCACGCGCTCACAGGTGTATTGGCGCGGAATGAAAATATGGCATGGCAGCTGCGCCGCCTGACACACGCGCGCCAGCGCCACGCCAAAATTGCCACAGGTGCCGACGGTCACGCCAGGATCGCCACGAGTGAGCGCCTCGGCGATCACCTGCGCGGCCACACGATCCTTTTGCGTGCCGGAGGGATTCAGCCCTTCCAGCTTCAGGTACAGCCGAGAAAACCCGTAGTACGCGCCGATATGCCGGGCATGGTACAGACGAGTATGCGCGCCGGGATCGGTTGTTGGGGGGAATAATGTTGAGACGGGGGGAGAATCATGGTCAGCGTTATTGAAAATCATCAACGTCCATAATTCAAGACTTGTTATCGTAATTGATAAGTGGTTATCACCACGTATAGAGTTTACGAGTCATTCTTCGCATTGTCAAATACTCAGCACGGAGATCATATAGTTTAAGAGTATATTAAATACTCGAATTCGTGGAATAGATATTGCAATACAATTACTTACGATCGATCATATGAAGTATACTTAACATATTATGACAACTCATACTATTATGGCTCTATATATGAGTAATCAGAAAAAGAACTATTCATTTTTACCCGCTGTTTACCGCATAGGAATGGGATATTCCGTAATCTAAGAATCTTATTATTTGACATCACGGGCAAAAACCGTGTAGAGTTACTCCTGCCTGACGATCAAGACGAGCGAATAACTAAAGGCAAGGCTATGATGTAAGGGCGAGTTCGTATAACGTAGGTCGGATTTTCAAAATCTCCCCCAATCCCCCCGGACTAGTCTCCGACCGCTAGCTAGATAGATCCAACCGTTTGCTTATAGCGGCTTCGTGTGTTCTGCGATGACGCGCGCGCACGAAACGATTCTGCACCTACACCAGCATCAGCGCTGATGTGGCTGGCTTTGTCGTGCCATGCAGATCAGAAGCGGCAGATGATGTGCTGCTTGCAACAAACCCGAGCAGCGTTCAGAAGCATGCAGCCGGTCACAGCACCGGCTTGCCAATACAGCAGGGGAGAGGTTCATGCAGACCGGCGAGCGTTTCAGCTGCGTCATGATTGGAAAAGGCGGTCTTTTGCTTGAGTGTGGCGAGCTTTTGCTTGAGCGCGACCACACGATCACTGCGATCGTTTCAAACAATCCTAAAGTTCGCGAATGGGCAGCCACGCGGCAGATCACCTGCGTCGACACGATCCATGAGCTACCGCCGGGCGCGCAGCTCGCCGACGTCGACTATCTGTTCAGCATCGCCAACGGCACGATCTTGCGCGAGGAGCAGCTTCAGCAGCCACGACGTGGCGCGATCAACTACCACAACGGGCCGCTGCCCAGGTACGCGGGCGTGCACGCGACATCCTGGGCGATCCTGAGTCAGGAGCGGAGCCACGGCGTTACCTGGCACCGCATGACCGCCAAAGTCGACGCCGGCGACATTCTCAAGCAGGAGATTTTCCCGCTCGACGCGCGCGAAACCACGCTGACGCTCAACCTGAAATGCTACGATCGCGCGCTGGCCGCATTTGGCGAGCTGATCGACGAGCTGGCGACCGGCACCATCAAGCCGATCCGCCAGGATCTCAGCCAGCGCAGCTACTTCGGCGGCTACCAGAAATGGCCGGGCGGCGGGCTGATCGACTGGAGCGCGCCGGCGGATGCGATCGACCGATTGTGCCGCGCGCTGGACTTTGGCTCGTATCCCAACGCGCTGGGCGCGGCCAAATTCGTGCTCGGCCAGAGCTTTTGCATGCCGCGCGATCTGCGCGTCCTCGACACACGCTCGGACCAACAGCCGGGTACGATCGTCGCGGCCAACGAGCGGCGGCTGCAAATCGCGACGGCGACCCACGATGTAGCGTTCGCCGAGGTGCGTCTACCCAGCGGCCAGATAATCACCGCCGGCGAGCTGATCGCGCAGGCCGGGCTGGATGTTGGCACACGACTGCCGCTGCCGAGCGCCGAACTACTGGATCGACTGACCGAGGCCGTCGAGGCCACGGCGCGACACGAATCGTTCTGGATCGGCCAGCTCAAAGCAGCCAATCCGGCGACGCTGCCGCTGCTGCCCCTGGAAACTGGCGTCACCACGCCGGCACACGCCGCCAGCCAGCAGGCGCTCAGCGCCCCGCTCGACGCGCCGCTGCACCGGCGGCTCCAGGCACGCTTTGGCCGTCAGAGCGGCTTGCCCGCGCTGCTGAGCGCCTGGCTGATCTATCTGTATCGTCACCACAACGAGGCCGCGCTCAGCGTGCGCTTCAGCGACGAACGGATTAGAGCGGTGGCGGCGGGACTTGAGCCGTTGATCGCCCGCGACGTGCCGCTGAATCTCGCGCTCTCCGCCGAGCTGCGCTTCGCCGACGTGCAGCGGCTGGTCGAGGCCCAGATCGGGCAGCTGCACGAGCACCTGTCCTATCTGCACGATCTCACGCTGCGCTTTCCCGCGCTCTCCACCGATCCCAAGACAATACCGATCACACTGGTCGTCACGAGTCAGCCGGCACGCTTCAAGCCATCAGCCGAGGCCGGTCTGACGATCGCAGTCGCCGAGGACGGCTCGCAGACGCGGCTGATACTGCGCAGCGCCACGATCGATCCGGCGACTCATGCCGAGCTTCACGCGATCGGCGAGCGCATCCAGGCGCTGCTGAGCGCGGTTGTCGCCGATCCCGACCAGCCGATCAGCCGCTTACCATTGCTCACGGCGCGTGAGCGGCAGCAGCTCGCGGCCTGGAACGATACCGCCGTGCGCTTTCCGAACGCGCAGCCCGCGCCGCAGATCTTTGAAGAACAGGCCCGCCGCACGCCCGACGCGATCGCGATGAGCTTTGCGGATCAAACGCTGAGCTACCGTGAACTGAATGCGCGCGCCAATCAGCTGGCGCATGTGCTGATCGAGCGCGGCGTCGCCCAGGGGGCACCCGATGAGACGTTTGTGGGCGTGGCGCTGGATCGATCGCCGGAGCTGCTGATCAGCCTGCTGGCGATCCACAAAGCGGGCGGCGTGTATGTGCCGCTCGACCCGGCCCATCCCGAGGAGCGCATCCGCTTTATGCTCGCCGACACGCAAGCGCCGATCGTGCTGACACGGACGGATCTGCGCGACCGGCTGGGCGATTACACGGGCCAGGTGATCGCGCTGGATCGTGAGTGGACCACGATCGCGCAGGCCAGCAGCGCCAATCCCAGCGTCACGATCGAGCCGTCAAGCCTGGCGTATGTAATGTACACCTCGGGCTCGACCGGACAGCCTAAGGGCGTGCTGTGCACCCACGACGGCCTGACCAATCGGCTGCTGTGGTCGCTCCATACGTATCGCATCGGCGCGGCGGACAGCATGGTGCAGATCGCGGCGATCGGCTTCGACATCTCGGTCTGGGAGATGCTTTTCCCGCTGCTGGCCGGCGCGCGGCTGGTGATCGCCGAGCCGGAGCGCCACAAAGACGCCGAGTATCTGGTCGAGCTGCTGGCGAGTGAGCGCGTAACCAGCGCTCACTTTGTGCCGTCGCTACTGGATCTGTTTCTGGATCACCCGGAAGTCACGCGCTGCACAACGCTGCGGCAGGTTGTCTGTGGTGGCGAGGCGCTCTCGGTTGAGCTGAAGCGCAAATTCTTCCGCACCTTTCCGGCGGCGGAGCTGCATCACGCCTATGGCCCGACCGAGGCCGCGATCAGCGTGACCCACTGGAACTGCCGCGATCGCGCTCATCCTGACCATGTGCCGCTGGGCCGCCCGATCGCCAACACGCAGATTCACATCCTGGATCAGCATGGCGAGCCAGTGCCGATCGGCGTCACGGGCGAACTCCACATTGGCGGCGTACCGCTGGCGCGCGGCTATCTCAACCGGCCTGATCTGACCGCCACGGCGTTCATCGCCGATCCTTTCGATCCCAACGCACGGCTGTATCGCACCGGCGACCTGGGCCGCTGGCTACCCGACGGTAACCTTGAGTTTCTCGGTCGTCGCGACTCGCAGCTCAAGATTCGCGGCTTTCGCGTCGAGCTGGGCGAGATCGAGGCCGTGCTGATCGAGCATCCGCAGGTGCGCCAGGCGATCGTGATCGCGCGCGACGACCAGGGCGCGGGCAAGCGGCTGGTGGCGTACGTGGTCGAAGAACCAAGAACCAAGAACCTAGAACCTAACGAAGAACAAACGAACAAACGAACAAACGAACAAAGTACCGAAAATACTCCCCCTTCGCCTGCCGCAGCGGGAGAAGGGAGGCGGGGGGATGAGGGCCTGGCCTCCAACCTGCGAACCTTCCTGACCACGCGTCTCCCCGAGTACATGGTGCCGAGCGGATTTGTGGTGCTGGATCGCTTTCCGCTGACACCCAACGGCAAAGTCGATCGCGCGGCGCTGCTGAAGCTGAACTACAACCAGCGGCTCGTCGGCAACGAGTACGTGGTGCCTGAGACCGCGCTTGAGCGGCGGCTGGCCGGTGTGTGGTCGGAGCTGCTGGGCGTACAGGAAGTCGGCACGCTGGATAATTTCTTCACGCTCGGCGGCCACTCGCTGCTGGCCAGCCGCCTGATCTCCTGGATTCGCCAGCACGCCCAGGTCGATCTGCCGCTGCGCGCGATCTTCGCCTACCCGACGATCCAGAGCCTGGCGCAGCACATCACCGCGACGCGCCAGCAGCAGGGCTTGAGCGACGTTCCGACGATCGAGCCGAGTGAACGCAGCGATCATAATCCGCTCTCGTTCGCGCAGGAGCGGCTGTGGTTTCTGGACAAGCTGCTGCCGCCGCTGGGCCTGTACAACAGCCCGATCGCGCTGCATCTGCGGGGCGCGCTCGACGTGGCAGCGCTTGAGCGTGCGTTTGCGCGGCTGCTGAGCCGGCACGAGATTTTGCGCTCGTCGATCCGCGAGATCGATGGCCGCGCCGCGCTGGTGATCGCCGAAGAGCTGTTGTTCACGCTGCGCACCGAGCAACTGCCCGAGCTGCCTACAAGCGGCGCGGCGCTCCCGGATCATCCGGCAGTGCGCGCGCTGATGGAGGCCGAGGCGAGCCAGCCTTTTGATCTCACTCAGCCGCCGCTAATCCGTACCACACTGCTGCGCCAGCGCGCCGACGAGCATCTGCTGCTGGTCACGACGCATCACATTGTCTCGGACGGCTGGTCGGCGGAGATTCTGTTCCGCGATCTGAGCGCCTTCTACAACGCCGAGATCCACGGTGCAACCGCGAATCTGCCCGAGCTGCCGATCCAATATCTCGACGTGGCGGCCTGGCAGCGGCGCTGGCTGCGAGGATCAGCGCTGGAAAAGCAGCTGAACTTCTGGCAGCAGGAGCTGCACGATCTGCCTGAGCAAACGGCCCTGCCCACGAGCAAGCCGCGTCCCGCTGAGCTCAGCTATCGCGGCGCGATCTACCGCCAGCAGCTACCGCAGGCGCTGCGCGACAAACTGCTGGCCGTGGCGGAGTCGTGCGAGGCCACAAGCTTCATGGCGCTGGTCGCGGCATTCCAAACACTGCTGCATCGCTACAGCGGCCAGGACGAGATCGCGATCGGCACGCCGTTTGCCAACCGCCACCAGGCCGAGACCGCCAACCTGATCGGCCTGTTTGTGAACACGGTTGTGCTGCGCGCCAGCTACGCCGACGATCCCAGCTTTGTCGAGCTGCTGCGCCGCGTGCGCGCGACCACGGTCAACGCCTACGAGCACCAGGATTGCCCGTTCGAGAAAGTTGTCGAGCGCGTGCATGGCAGCCGCGATCTCAATCGCCAGCCGCTCTTCCAAACCATGCTGGTGCTCAACAACAGCTGGCAGCTGGGCGACAATCTGCGCGGCCTGAAGGTTGAGCGAGTGACGATCGATCGCCGCGCGTCGATGTTTGATCTGACGCTGGAAGCGCACCAGCACGCCGACGGCCTGCTGCTTGAGTGGGAATACTCGACCGATCTTTTCGATGCGCGCTACGTCGAGCGGCTGGCCGGCCAATTCATCACGCTGCTCGAAGGCATCGTCGCCAATCCCGAGACGCGGGTCGGCCAACTGCCGCTGCTTTCCGCCGCCGAGCAGCATCAGCTGCTGATCGACTGGAATCGCACGCAGATGCCGCCGAATGCACCGACGATCCAGCAGCTTTTCGAGGCGCAGGTCGCGCGCACTCCCGAGGCGATCGCGCTGGTGGCTGGTGAGCGGCGGCTAAGCTACCGTGAGCTCAACGCGCAGGCCAATCAGCTGGCGCACCATCTGCGGACGCTGGGCATCGCGCCGGATCGGCAGGTCGCGCTGAGCCTCGATCGATCGCCGGAGCTGATCGTTGGGCTGCTGGGCGTGCTCAAGGCCGGCGGCGCGTACGTGCCGCTCGATCCGCGCTTGCCCAAGGCCCGGCTCCGCTTCATGCTGGCCGATACCAAAGCGCCAGTGCTGATCACACAATCGTCGCTAGCCGAGCGCTTCGGCGAGTATGGCGGCCAGATCGTGCTGATCGACCGTGACTGGACGGCGATCGCCGCACAGCCGGAGCGCAATCCCGCGCCACACACTCGGCCCGAGGATCTGGCCTACGTGATCTACACCTCGGGCTCGACCGGCCAGGCCAAAGGCGTGCTGATCGAGCAGCGATCGCTGGTCAACTACACCGCGTGGAGCAGCCGCTGCTTCGAGTTTTCCGCC
>JAFAYS010000992.1 GCA_019240175.1 Chloroflexota bacterium
TAGGACTAGAGAACGAGTGAACAAGAGAACAAGAGAACAAAGCAGGTACCGCATTTCCCCTCGCCTGTGCCGCAGGCAACGGGAGAGGGGATGGTCCGGAGGACCAGGGGTGAGGGCCTGTTCTTCCCCGCGCCTATCGCAAGCCGCAGTAGCGCCAGGGGTGAGGGCCAAAAAAAGCCGGGTATTTGTAGGGAGGAGTACTTTCAGTTTCATCCTAACGAATCACAGCATCCGAGGATGTGGGCTATAATAGAGCTACCCAACATCCCAACAAGTTCATAGAGGACCCTATGCAAGATATTCACAAGGGGTATAGCACTGTTGATCAGGCAAACGATGTCATTTTTCTTTTTCGCTTTCTAGATGTTGCCGATACCGTGCCTGCGATCCAAGAGTATCGCCAGCTGATGCTCGATCTAGCGCCTATGAATCCTGGACAGCACATTTTGGATGTTGGTTGTGGCGTTGGTCACATGGCGCTACGCTTCGCGGAACGTGTGGGCTCCTCAGGCCAGGTCTTTGGGATCGACAAGAGCGAGATCTTTATTCGCGAAGCGCAGCGACGAGCCACGCAGCGTGGATTGGCAGTTGAGTTCAAGGTGGGCGACGCGCAGCAGCTCGATCTGCCGGATCAGAGTATCGATCTTTGCTGGACCGAGCGCGTGCTGATGTATCTTGAGCAGCCTGATCAAGCGCTTGATGAGATGGTCCGTGTGCTCAAGCCCGGCGGCCAGATGATCATGTTTGATTTTGATTACGACGCAACGATTATTGACGGCAAAAACCGCGATCTGACGCGCCGGATTGTGCGCCTTCTCAGTGACTCGGTGCCGAGCAGCTGGATCGGGCGACAGGCGCAGCGGCTGTTCAAAGAGCGTGGACTAGAAGAGGTCAAGACAACGATTCCTGTTATTCGCACAAATTTTATGCCCTACAAAATGGTTTTTGGCGGCACGCTCAGCCAGGCGGTCCAGGATGGTCGGCTTGACGCCGAGGAGCTGGACGGCTGGTGGCGGGATCTGGAGCAGGCTGAGCGTGCCGGCACTTTCATGGTTGTTTCGCCGGGCTTTATCGTGTACGGTCGCAAGCCGGCGACTCGTAGGTAAGGTGATCTCAGAAGCATTGGTACAAAATTAAGCGCTGGCCGGATGTGTTATAAACGCTACACGCAACGCTAATCAGGAAACGATTGACCGCCCGAACGCTGCTATTCCGGCATGACGAGTATCAGTCCCCGCGCTGACGACCATGTGCCAACCTATCGCCACAACGTGCTCGAAGAGGAACTGATGCAAGATATTCACAAAGGCTTCCAAACTGCTGATCAAACCACCGATGCGGAGTTTCTTTTCCGCTTTCTCGATCGGGTTCATGCTAACGAGTCAGTCCAGAGCTATCACCGGCTGATGCTGGATCTGGCTCCTGTTGTAGCAGGCCAGCGCATTTTAGAGATCGGCTCTGGGATTGGCACCGTGGCGATGCAGTTGGCCGAGCAGGTTGGCCCGAGCGGCTATGTGCTGGGCATCGACAAGAATGAGATGTTTATTCGTGAGGCGCAGCGCCGAGGGAGCAGCCGCAATCTGCCGGTCGAGTTTCAGGTCGGCGATGCCAACCAGCTGGATCTGCCGGACGCCAGCTTTGATGCAGCTCGTGCCGAGCGCACGCTGATGTACCTGGAAAACCCAGGCCAGGCCCTGGACGAACTGGTACGCGTGCTCAAGCCCGGCGGCGAGATCGTGATCTTCGAGTTCGATTACGACGTAGCAGTGATCGATACATCAGACCGCGAGCTCAAGCATCGCATCGCGCGCCTCCTGGGCGATTCTGTTGCCAGTGCCGGGATTGGACGCCAGGCGCAGCGACTGTTCAAAGAGCGCGGGCTAGAGGGTGTTGCAGCGATGCCGCATCTGTTGAGAGCGGACCTGGCAACCTTTAAGATCGTTTTTGGCGCGATTCTTAGTCAGGCGGTGCAGAGCGGCAAGCTTGAGGCAGCGGAGGTTGCAGGATGGTGGGCCGAACTTGAGCAGGCCGAGCAGAACGATACCTTCTTTGTTGGCTTGCTAGGATTTGTGGTCTACGGTCGCAAGCCGGCAACCGCTTGAGTGATACACAGTGAAATCGGTAACAGACTAAGCCCTGGCGCATAGCTGCTGGGGTTTATTGTTGCATCGGCCAGCGCGAAAGACGATCGGGAAGATTAGGCGATCGGACCGGCCTGCTTCCGTCCAACGACGGATACCAGCCACCGGCGGGCTTTGGCTATAATGCATCTAGACACATGGCACATATCGACTCGTTTGGCACGCACTCCCGGCTCAGGGGAATCAGCCCAGGCGAGCTTATATCTATGATCGATCGTTGATCGATCCAATTCGACAATTTTTAGAGGCAATCATGCAGGATATTCACAAGGGCTTTCATACCGTCGATCAGTCGACTGATGTCAATTTTCTGTTTCAGTTTCTGGATGTCGCCGATGCTACGCCGTCAGTTCGCGGCTACCGCCAGCAAATGCTCAACCTGCTGCCCGTCGCGCCAGGCCAGCGCATTCTAGAGGTCGGCTGTGGCATCGGCACGATCGCGATGCAGCTGGCCGAGACGGTCGGCGATTCGGTCCAGGTGCTGGGCATCGACAAAAACGAGGTGTTTATTCGCGAGGCGCAGCGCCGGGCCAGCAGCCGCAATCTGCCGGTTGAGTTTCAGGTCGGCGATGCCAACCAGCTGGATCTGCCGGACGCCAGCTTTGATGTGGCCCGCACCGAGCGCACGCTGATGTATCTGGAAAACCCAGGCCAGGCACTGGATGAGCTGGTGCGCGTGCTCAAGCCCGGCGGCGAGATCGTAATCTTCGAGTTCGACTATGACTCGACCGTGATCGATACCTCGGATCGCCAGCTCAAGCGCCGCATCGTGCGCATCCTCAGCGACTCGGTGCCGAGCAGCCCGATCGGGCGGCAGGCCAAGCGGCTGTTCAAGGAGCGCGGTCTAGAAGATGTCAAGGTGATCCCGCAGCTGCTGGAGTCGAACTTCGCGGGCTACAAGATGGTCTTTGGCGGCACGCTGGATAAGGCCGTGGAGCGCGGCGAGCTTGGTGCCGATGAGCTGGCAGCGTGGTGGGCCGAGCTGGAGCAGGCCGAGCAGAACGGCACCTTCTTTGTCGGCTTGCTGGGCTTTGTGGTCTACGGTCGCAAGCCGGAGACAGTGATCTAAACGAGGTCCCGTAGGGGCGTGCGCAGCACGCCCCTACGAGGCGATGATTGCGCCCTTCGCGGT
>JAFAYS010001017.1 GCA_019240175.1 Chloroflexota bacterium
CAGCGATCGGGCCGGTCCGCAGCACACCGGCGACATTCACCAAAATGCCGATCGGCCCCAGGTCGCGCTCAATCTCGCTCACCACAGCGTCGATCGCGCTGCTGTCGCGCACATCGGCGGGAAAAGCCACGGCCTGGCGATCGCGATCGTTGAGATCGGCCACCAAAGAGTGCAGCTTATCCACCTGACGATCCAGGGCGTTCACCGTGACACCATGCTCGGCTAACGCCCGAACCACGGCTGCGCCAATCCCCTGCGCCGCGCCCGTCACCAGCGCGATCTTGCCCTGAAGTCCCAAATCGTCCATGTTTGTCCTCGACACCAGCCTTTCTGAAGACACAGCGATATATGCAGCTTCTCGCTGCCTTACGCGCCTTAACGGGAAATAAATTATTTACTATCTAGTGAGAATGATAGTGACTATCATTGTTATTATCATTTTCGTTTTGGATCATTACAATGCTATAAAACTCACTTTCTTTCGAGTCGTTAACCTAGCACACACTAATAAAACTGTCAAGCGTTATATCTCTGTTATGTGGTCTATATTCATTGTCGACCATGGTGTATGGTTTGCAACAATTGCAGGTTGAGCGCATCGAACAGCCATTAGCGCAGTCATTCGTGGATTTCGCGCTCAGCCCACAGGGACAGCAAACCGTCACGCAAGACGGCTGGATCACCACCGCCGCGCCCTGATCTATGCGAGAGCCTAGCCCTGCGAGCGACTGTATTGACAGCAACTGAGGGCGATGCTACCTTGCGCTCGTCGCCCTGTCTACAAACTGCCGTAGCGGTAGGAAAGGCCTGATCGTGACCCATGATTTCCCGGCGAATCCACTCGCCAAACCTGGCTACGTGCTTGAGTGGCACGACGAGTTTGAAGGTCCAGATCTTGATTCCGCCAAATGGCTGCCCTCCTATTTGCCGCATTGGAGCTCAAGGCAGCAATCGGTACCACGCTATCGCTTAGAGGACGGCGCGCTCGTGTTGCAGATCACCGCAGATCAGCAGCCGTGGTGCCCTGAGTTTGATGGCGCGGTCAAGGCGTCGTGTATCCAGACCGGACTCTTCGCGGGACCTGTCGGCAGCCGGCTGGGACAGCTGCACTTCAACCCGGATCTCGTCGTTCGTGAGGCGCAGACCAATGTGCAGCTTTACACGCCGCTGTACGGCTACTTTGAGTGCCGCGCCAAAGCGATCGCGACGCATGGCAATCACGTCGCGCTGTGGATGATTGGCTACGAGGACACGCCGGACAAATGCGGCGAGATGAATATGTTTGAGATCTTCGGGCGTGATATCGACGCCACTGCCACCACCATTGGCTATGGCATTCACCCCTGGGCCGATTCCCACCTCACCGATGAGTTTTATCAAGATCGACTGGAGCTTGATGCGACGGCGTTTCACGTCTACGCCCACGAGTGGACGCCCACGCACATCGACGTGTACGTAGACAATCAATTGATCCGCCGCATCAACCAATCTCCGTCGTATCCGATGCAATTCATGCTTTCGATCTATGAGCTGCCGGGCGGCGATGCGAGCGCAGCCTATCCCAAAGAGTTTGTCGTTGACTACGTGCGCGCGTATCAACCGGCAGGCGGCTACTGAAGCAATAGCAGACGCGCCCCTACGACATCGTAGGAGCGCGTCTTTGTGTATGGTGCAGGCTGAAATCTAGCGACCGGTGCCGTTCACGGCAGCGGGCTCGGCGTTTTCGCTGCGGAACTGGCTGCGATCGGCGGCCCAACTCGTAATCTGCGGCCAGGCCTGCTGAACGATATCCGCCACCACTTTCGGCGCGAGCAGCTTGCGCAGATAGGCGATATCGGGCTGCGCCGGATGCACACACACGATCGGGCTGATCGGCGACTGCAACTCTTTGCCGCGCGCCACTTTCGTGCCGGCCCCAAACGGCACGGCCACTTCCCAGAACTCAAAGGAACGCGGGCTGCCTTTCTGTGCCGCCGCAGCCTCGCAGGCATCCAGCACGGCGTTATGTTTGAGTAGTGCGGCCAGCAGGTCGTCGGTCGAGGTTGACTTGACGCTGACCGGCAGCGGCTCCTGGTAGCCGGCGGCCAGCAGATCCGGGTGCAACACCTGGAAGGCCAGCACACTGCGGCCCTCCTTCGGCCAGTAGGCTTTCAAACCGCTGTAGGACACATCCGTCTTGACGAGCGCCGGCATCGTCGTAAAGGGAATCCCCTGGATCAGGACAAAAAACGGCGTCGGGGTCGGCATCAGCCAGTGGGTGCGCGACTCGCCATCCAGATGGCTCAGCTCGCCTCGCTCCCAGCCTGCCGTGTCGCACGCGGCGTCGAGCCGTTCTTCGAGGCCGACGTCGACAAAAAAGCCTTTAAATATCCGGTCGGTTCCCAACACTTCTTTTCCGCTCGACCAGCTCACCGCTGGGCGCTTGTCGGGCGTTTCTTTCGGTGTTAAACGTGGCATGTGACACATCCTTGAGTTAAAAACAGCAGGGCTTACGACATGGCGATCCGACCAGACGTGCATGGATGATTTCGTACCGCAGCCCATCATCCACACAGCCCGCACAATGCGACCTTGTTTCCCTGCTGCATCGCCGCTACACAGCTAAGCATACCAGAACATTGTGACAGAGAGAGTCACAACACCCAGAAGATTTGAACATTTGTTCTATTATAACAGATCTGAATGCTTGTTTTTCGACGCTGCCGGAACACGCTCCAAAAGGTTGAACCTTCTCACGTGCAGCGCGGTGAATCTAGTATCCAGCACCACAGCACGCTAGCCTCGCGCCAGGAGCACGATCGATACCGTGCATCGATCCATCTACCCGCACGTCTCGAAGAACGAGCGCGCTCAGTCGTGAAGGTTGCCGTTCGCTTGACAGGCAAGAACCAAACACGTATGATAGATCTTAAGTTAATCATCCTTAACTTTTGTCTCGATATACTCGACTGCAAGCCCGGCTTTAGACTAACATTTCTTCGTTGCAACGCGTATTCCTCAAGCCCTGTTTCCCGCATCCA
This sequence comes from Chloroflexota bacterium, assembly GCA_019240175.1. Lineage (GTDB taxonomy): Bacteria > Chloroflexota > Chloroflexia > Chloroflexales > Kallotenuaceae > LB3-1. Next base: position 3,021 of record JAFAYS010001017.1, read on the forward strand.
TGGATGGCTGGTGATAGCGAATCGAAGAATCAGAAGAGCACTGGACTTCGATCGCTGTGTGCTGCACACATTCTGAGCGACCTTCCGCTGCCATCTAGATGATCTGCCGAATACCAGGCGGCCAACGCGCGCTACGAGCAAGGTAGGCTGATGTTCGACGAACTATCGAAACGCATTGCTGCGCTTTCTCCCCAGCAGCGAGCCGTCTTTGAGCAGCGCTTGAAACAGCGCGGCTTGCAAGCGCCCACGCTCCAAACGATCCCGCAGCGGCCTGCGACCGGCGCTGTGCCGCTCTCGTTTGGCCAGCAGCGGCTGTGGTTTCTGGATCAGCTTGAGCCCAGCAATCCTTCCTACAACGGCCCTTCGGCGGTCGAGCTAAGCGGCCCGCTGGATATCGCGGTGCTTGAGCGCAGCCTGAACGAAGTCGTGCGTCGTCACGAGACGCTGCGCACGACGTTTGCCGAGATCGACGACCAGCCGGTGCAAGTGATCGCGCCCACGCTCACCCTGCCGCTCCAACAGATCGACCTGCGCGACTATCCCACCACAGAGCGCGAGGCCGAGGCCCAGCGCCGGGCGCATGCCGAGTTTCAGCAGCCGTTCGATCTCCGAAGCGGGCCGCTGCTCAGAGCGACCTTGCTCCAGCTAGACGCGACCGAATTTCTGCTGCTGTTCACGATGCATCACATCATCACCGACGGCTGGTCAACCGAGCTGCTGGTCGAGGAAGTCGCTACGCTTTACGCCGCGTTTGTGGCCGGACAGCACTCGCCGCTACCGGAGCTGCCGATCCAGTACGCCGACTTCGCGATCTGGCAGCGT
>JAFAYS010001079.1 GCA_019240175.1 Chloroflexota bacterium
GCCGGCGCGGTCCACTGTCCAGGGGTGCCCTGCCAGCCTGGATACGCTGCTGGTCCGCCTGGTCCACCCCAGCTGCCAGGTCCGCCCGGATGTCGCGGCCCACGGCGACCGAAGACCAGCCAGGCACCTGTACCAATCAACAGCAGCGGAAGTAGCAGCCGCAGCCCGCCGAAGGGGAAGAAGCCCCAGCCATGCTCGCGCCGGCCAAACTCACGCTGATCAAAGCCGCCACGGAAATGTGGGCCACGCGCCTCGAAGCGCGGATCGGGAGCCTGCGGCGCGGCCTGCGGCGGAGCAGGTTGGGCTGGCTGAACAGGTGCCGCCGGCGCAGCCGGCGCAGCCGGTACAGACTCCTGGTAGTGAGCCCAGGGTGGGCCGTCGAAGCGTGAGTCGAAGCGCGAGCCGCCACGACCGCCGCCAAAGAACAGTCCGCCAAGCGCAACGCCAATCAGCAGCGGCAGTACCCAAAATAATCCCCTCGGTCCTCGTCCTGGTCCATTCGGATTCATCGTGTCCTCCTATACAGCTTAGTGCATCTCATCAAGTTTCGGTATGTTCATAGTGTAGGCGGCGCAGCTTAAGAAACCGACGACGATTCCTAAAGATTTGCTGAAGGTTGTCGCGGGCACGAAGTTGCTGCCGGAATTGCTAAAACAATCGTGCGGGTAGTACACATGTTTCATCTAGGGTATACTTGGCGCGACACGTTGAAGTATAGGAGGAGTTTCTCGATGGATGAATTTACAGAGTGGACGGAGAAGTTGCAGGAGGCCGCAGATCATCTAGAGGCGGCGCACGCGTTGCTGGCGGAGCTGCAAAGCGATCTCAAGACGGCTGGTCGCAAGAAGGATATGATGGCGATTGGCGAGGCGGTCGAGCGGCTGGCGCGCTACGGGCGGTTGTTTGAAGATATTCGGCTGTCCTGGACCGAAAACGAGTCCTAGGACAAGATCGTCCCAGGACCCTGGCAGAATCGCTCACAGCCGGCGTTTACTTGGCGGCTGTGAGCGGTGCCAGCAGTTGTTGAAGCTGCGCGGCTTGTTCGCAAGGAATCGTCACGACGCGCACGGTGGTGCGGGCGCGAATCGTCTGCGGAGCCGCAGCTTGCCGCGTGGTATAGCCGAAGCGCTCGCCCGGTCCAAGCGTGTCACGGATCGTTTCGTGGCCGGCGCTGCGCTCGATCTGCTCGACCTCGCCCTCGGCGATGAGATAAATGTAGCGCCCGCGCTGGCCCTGCTCGACGATCGTTTCGCCAGGCTGGAACACATGATGCGTGATCTCGTAGTCGTCGGCGTCGGCGGCGCTGGTCTCGACGGCGTTGCGGCCCCACAGCCAGCTCATCAGCCAATCGATCAGCAGCCGCAGCCGTCGCTCGGGGCTGGGCACATACATCAGCAGCAGCAGCCGCCCAATGATCCAGGCCATGCGGCCTTGCATCTCAAAGCCCTTAACCTCGGCTACCGCATGGCGTCGCCCGATCGCTACGCCCTGGCCAAACGAGACGAAGCGAAATGGCGCGGGCGGCTGGTTCTGGATCGTATTGAGAATATTCTGGCCGATCGTTTTGCCGTGCTCAAGGGCATAGACCGCCACCGGTGGGCAGACGCCGCCGCTGGGGTGCGGAACCGCCGCGCAATCGCCGCCGGCCCAGACCTGCGCTTGATCCTTAACTTGTAGCGAATCATCGACCAACAAGCGACCGCCGGCATCGTGCGCGACGAGCAGCTGCTCGATCAAGCGTGCGGGCCGGGTACCGACGGCGCTGATGATCGTGCGGGCCGGGATGCGCTGCCCGTTCGACAGCCCGACTTCGCCCGGCGTGGTCCAGACAACGCGCGTCTCGGTCATCAGCTCGACGCCCATGCGCTGAAGATGGCGCGTGGCGTAGGCGACCAGGCGCGGAAAGGCTTTGCGATCGCCGCTTTCGCCGCGTGTCCCGGCTAGCTCGGGCAGAATCGTTGCGCCGGGATGCACCAGCACCACGCGGCACTCGTCGCGGCGGATCGCGGGATAGTCGCGCCGGATCAGGCTGTGCAGATGCTCGCAGAGCGCCGCCGCGATCTCGGTGCCGGCATAGCCGCCGCCGGCGATGAAAAATGTCAGCAGTCGCCGCCGCTCGCCGGGATCGGTCTCGATCGCCGCGAGCTCAAGCATCGTCAAAATATGATTGCGCAGCTGGAACGAGTCGTCGAAGGTTTTGAGGCGGAAGGCGTGCTCGGCGAGGCCGGGATAGGCCTCAAGATGGTCGCGCGAGCCCAGGCCGATCACCAGATGATCGTACTCTAGTTCGTAGCTGCGACCGTCGAACTTGCGGCTGGTGGTGACGCGGCGGGCCTGAAGATCGATCGCCTCGATCTCGGCGACATGGATGCGCGCGGGCTTGAAGATGCGCCGGTTGGGGCTCAAAATCTGGTCGGCGCTGATGCGTCCGGTGACCATATCGGGCACGAAGCCGTGAAAGACATGATAGTTTTCGCGGCTGATCACGGTCACCTCGACCGCGCCGCGCTTGATCGCCGGACGCAGCTTTTGCAGCAGGCCGATCGCGACGTAGCCGCCGCCGAGCATCAGCACACGTACCGGGCGGCTCATAGGCTGGGCTCCGGCGTCGCGGCCACACCTTTGTCCGACCAGGCATCACGCAGCGTGGTTGGGATCGCAAAGCCGCCGCGCTCGTACTCGGCCACGCGGACCGCCTCGCGGTTAAGCAGCGCAATGCCGAGATGATCCAGCAGATTGGCCGTCGCGCCGCTGGCTCGCTCGATCGTATCCACGATCCGGCCCACACCTTTGGCATGTTTCACTACGGCTTCCCAGGAACTGCGCGGGATTTCCAGCCAGTCGGCCAGCTGATCGCCGATGGTTTTG
>JAFAYS010001081.1 GCA_019240175.1 Chloroflexota bacterium
TTGGGCGCTGAGCAGATCCAGGATCGCGCGCAGCTCGACAATCGGCGCGGGATCGATGTTTTCGGCGGCGAAGAGCGCCTCAAGCTGCGGCAGCGCTCGATCCGGCGTGCCACGCGTGGCGGCAAGCTGCGTCATCAAGTTTAGGGCGCGCTCCACACGCGGCTGCGGATCGTCACGGCGGAGCTTGCGCACCAGTCGCGCCACGATCGCCTCAGGTGGACGCGTGGAGTTGTCGAGCCGCTGCCCAACCGCGCGCAGCATCGTCAGTAGCAGCGCCTCAAGCTGATCGTCGGGCAGATCCGCCAGCGGCCCGAGATCGAACAATTCTTCGCCGTGAGCATCGGCTAATTGCTTGCGGATTGCATCGGTGTTGCCGTCGCGCAGCCGCTCCATGTTCCACAGCAGCAGGTTCGCCGTTCGATCCGCCAGACCCAGGCCGCTCAGCAGCGCGCGAATAATCCCGATATGCCCCAGCATCAGCCGGTAATCCTGCACGCCGGCACGCTCCAGACCACGGCAGGCCAGCGCGATCACTTCGGCATCGGCCTGCGGCGCGGAGCCACCGATCAGCTCGACGCCGACCTGCGTGAACTGCCGAAACGTTACGCGCTGCGGTCGCTCGTAGCGAAAGACCGGGCCGCTGTAGGCCAGACGCAGCGGCAGCGGCTCGGACTGTAGCTCGTTGAGATACGCGCGCAGCACCGACGCGGTCCACTCGGGCCGGAGCGCCAGACTGCGCCCGTGGTGCACAAAATCATACAGCTTGCCGACCAGCTCCTCGCCGGCTTTTTTGAGATACAGCTCGCGCGGCTCAAGTATCGGCAGGTCTAAAAAGTCATAGCCCCAGCGGCCCAATTCAGCTTGAAGATGTGTTTGGAGATCTGCCAGCACGCGCTGCTGCGCCGGCGGCACATCGCGCATACCACGAACAGGTTCGAGCATTCCGATCCACCATCCTTGTCATTGGCGAGATTGTAGCATAGGCGTGGTACACACATTGCGTGTGAGCGGCAGGATCATTCATACTAAAGGACACACTTTGAGCCATTTCATCACACTCACACTCCGCGACGGCTCCACGATTCGCGCGAAAGTTGCCGGCCAGGGACCGCCGCTGGTGCTGTTTGCCAACATGGTCTCCTGGGAATTTTGGAGCCATCAGATCCCGGTGCTGGCGCAGCACTACCGCGTGATCGCGCCCGAGTATCGCCGCGAGTATGTGCCGGGATCGACGGCGCTGGACGCGCTAGCCGACGATGTGCCCGACATTATTCACGCGCTGGGCTACGAGCGCGCGCTGCTGATGGGCCACTCGATCGGCGCGATGGTGCTGGCGCGTGTGATCGCGAAAACGCCCGAGGTCGCGGCGGCGGTCGTGCTAGCCGACGGCTTCCTGCATCTGCGCATCCTGCCGGGGCCGCTGCATCATCTTCAACCATATCTGGTGCCCGTGCTCAAGGCGCTCTACCCGCACACGCCGTGGGTGCTGCGCCAGCTTGGCTCGTTCGCGGCGCTGTGGGCCGATCAGCACATCTTTCTGCATCGCGAGGCTAGCAGCGAAAAGCGCAAAATGTTTTTCAGCTACCCGTTCACGCCCGACAAATCGATGGTGCTGCGCGTGGGCGCGGCGCTGGAATATCACGATCCGCCGGATTTTAGCCGCTCGACGATGCCGGTGCTGGTGGTTACGGGCGGTGAAGATCGCTGGCTGACCGTGGAGCAGGCCCAGCGGCTGGTCAACGATCTGCCGTGTGGCGAGCATGTGGTCTATCCCTCGATCGGCCATATGACGCCGATGATTGTACCGGAGCTGTTTAACCGCACGGTTCTTGAGTTTTTCGGGCGCGTGCAGGGCGACGTGTTATAATAAAATTGTGAACACAACAGCACCGATCCCCGTCACGTTTTACACCAAGCCCGGCTGCCACTTGTGCGAAGATGTCGCAGAAGAGCTAGAGGTCTTGTCCGAACAATGGCCGCTCGAAATCACAACCGTCGATATCGCATCCGACTTTGAGATCCATCATAAGTATTGGGATAAGATTCCGGTCGTGGTGATGGGTGGGCACACGCTGACCGCGCCGATCACGCTTGATCTGATGCGAGCGGCGATCGTGCGTATCGCACAGCAAATGGTATGACAACCGAGCGCGCAACACCAGAGTCGTTCGCCGACCGCTCAGGCCGCCTGATCGTGACAAGCTGGCCGCTGCTGATCAGCGGCTTTTTCGCGATCTACGCGGGCTTGCCTTGGCTGAGTCCACTGCTGCGGAGCTGGGGCTTCGAGCGCGCCGGCCAGACGATTCTCATTATGTATCGTGCGTTATGTCACCAACTCCCCGAGCGCTCGTTCTTTATCGGTCAATACCAGGTCTGCTACTGCCACCGCTGCACAGCGCTCTACACCACACTGCTGATCATGAGCGTGATCTTTAGCATCGGTCGCTGGCAGGGCGGCATCTCGACGCGGCTGGCGCTGCTGCTCACACTTCCCATGGCGATCGACGGCACCTCGCATCTGCTCGACGATCTGCTGCCCGGCCTCGGTTTGCGCTCAGACCTGAGCGCGGTCGGCTCGCTCAACTTTTGGCTCCGCATCATCACCGGCACGCTCTTTGCGATCGGCGTTGTGCTGTGGGCGTATCCCAGACTTCAACGTGGAATCGCGCAGGTCTAGCTCCACAACGATTTCTTGAGGCTCCTTATGGAACAAACCCCGGACATTCTCGAACTGGCTCGTCACGAGATGGCGCAGCGCCGCGTCCAGGAGGCGCAGCGCGCCGCCGAGCAACCGCAGCCCTGGCTGTGGGCTTTTCTTGGCCTGAGTCTGACGCTGATCGGCGGCGTGCTGTTTTTGCCGATGGGCACACTCGATCACCGGCTGCATATGATTGCGCACGGCGTCTGCGCGCAGGCGCACTATCTCACGATCGGCTCGTACACCATGCCGCTGTGCGCGCGCAACACCGGCATCTACGCCGGCTTTCTGGCGACCGTGCTGTATCTGCTGGTGCTGGGCCGGGCGCGTGCCGCCAAGCTGCCGCCGCTCAGCATCACGATCCTGCTGGGCCTGGCGGTGATCGTGATGGGCATCGACGGCTTTAACTCGCTGCTGCTGGACATCGGCGGCTACAACGTGTACACGCCGCAAAATTATCTGCGCGTGATCACGGGCCTCGGCATGGGCATCTCGATCGGCACGTTCTTTGTGGTGATGTTCAACATGAGCCTGCGCTACGACGCCCGCTATGATCAGCCTGTGCTGCGCAACTGGCCGGAGCTGCTGGGCATGGTCGTCACGGCGGCGCTGCTGTATGGCCTGATCTTCACCGCGCCCGAGTGGCTTTTCTACCCGCTGGCCTTCTTCAGCGTGATCGGCATCGTGGGCGTGCTCTTCGTGGCCAACATGTTTGTGGTGGCGATGCTGACCGGCCTGGAAGGTCGCGTGCTGCGGCTCAAGCAGCTTTCGCGTCCGGCGACGATCGGCCTGGCGCTGACCGCTGGCGAGCTGGCGCTGCTCGCGTGGCTGCGCGTGGCGATGGAGCAGTCGCTGGGCATTGCGTAGAAATACAGAATCGAGATTTCGGGGCGTATTGCATACGCCCCGACGGAATAAAAACGAGATCTCAAGACACAGCCAGAATCAATGAAGGGACGTAATACGTCCCTTCAACCATTTAACAATCTGTATTTGGATCAGGTTACGGCGTGGCGGTCTCGGCGGGCGGAACGCTAGCGGCGGGAACATTGACCAGGATTTCGGAGACCCAGCCCTCGCCGCC
>JAFAYS010000020.1 GCA_019240175.1 Chloroflexota bacterium
CACGAGATCGCCCACTACTTCGGCATCGACGACGACCGACTGCATGAGCTGGGCGCGTACTAGCGCCTACTCTTCCACCAGATCCAACGTGCCGATGCGATCCAGGTAGAAGGTGCGCTGGGCATTGCGCAGGTAGCAGAAGGCGATCAGCCGGTGCGTGCCGCCGATCATCTGAAGTTCCAGCGGCAAAATCTCGCGCGGAACCGGATCGCCGCCGCCCGTGCGATAGGTAATATGCAGCTTACGGCCTTCACGCAGCGCCGTCAGCAGCGCAGGTGGCGCGCTTGGCTCGGGCGAGCCCGGCAGCAGACCACGCTGGGCACGCAGCAGATCGTCGAGCGTGGAAACGCCGAGCATCCTCAATCGCTCTAGCAGATGCACAAACAGCGCTTTAAGCGCAACCACATCGCTCATCGCGCGATGCGACGGGCTTTCCACGCCGAGCGCACGCGACAGCGCCGCCAGGTTGTAGCGCTCATGGTTCAAAAACGTGCGCGCCAGCTGTAGCGTATCGACGAGCGGATTGTTGAGCGGCGCTTTTTCCAGGCGCAGCAGCTCGACGTTAAGAAACGAAAAATCGAAGGGCGCGTTGTGGGCGACAAGCACCTTGCCCGCGAGATGTTCGAGGATCGTTTCGCTCACAGCCGCGAATGAAGGCGACTGCGCCAACAGATTTGCGGGGATCTTGTTAACGGCAAAGGCATCCGGGCTGATTGGCCGCCCCGGATTAATCAGCGTTTGATAGGAGCCACGCTGTACGCCGCCCTGCCAGTGGACCAGCGCAATTTCGCACACACGGTCGCCGTTTTGAGGTTCAAGGCCCGTGCTTTCAACATCGAAGAGCACAAACGGTACATCGCTGAGCGGCAGTTGCAGCAGTTGATTACGTTCAGAGGAATTCATATCCTACAAGTATAGCATTTCGCGATCGAGTGCGCTATGCCGCGCATGGCCTGCGAGACCAAGAACAAAGGAACAAAGGAACAAAGGAACAAAGCCAGAGTCATAACCAAGCCTATCTCCTTGGTTGCGGCTTCACAACCTCCGGTAAACAAACATCCTCGTTGCTGCCTGTGCAAACTTTTACAATCCCTATCAGTTACAAGCTTTGCTTAGGAGCAACGAAATGACCTCTCACAAGCTGACAGATACAATCGTCGAAAAAGTTACCACGCCGCGCAGCCGCCGCGATATTTTGAAAACTCTTGGTATTGGCCTGACACTTCCCGCCGCTGCAACCGTACTCGCCGCCTGTGGCAATCAGGCGCCGGCCACATCCGCACAGGCGAGCGCCGCCCCCGCTGCCAGCGCATCGATGGATCACGCGGCCATGAGCGCCGCGCCTGCCGCGACTGCCGCCGCCGGTAATGCCTGGGAAGAGATGGACCGTATGCACGAAGCCGGCATCAAGTCGTTCCCGGCTAAGACCGAGGGCCTCGGCGGACAGCTGCTTGAGCCGCGCATGGATGGTAACGTCAAAGTCTACGAGCTGACCTGCAAAAAAGTAATGTGGGAAGTCACGCCGGGCAAGCCGCTCGAGGCCTGGACCTACAATGGTCAGCTTCCCGGGCCCGAGATTCGCGTCACCCAGGGCGATACCGTGCGCATCGTCGTCAAGAACGAGCTGGATGAGAGCACAGCGGTTCACTTTCACGGCGTCAAGATGCCCAACAAGATGGACGGCGTGCCCTTCATCACACAGCCGCCGATCCGCCCAGGCGAAAGCTTTACCTATGAGTTTGTCGTGCCCAATGCCGGCTCACACATGTACCACTCGCACCACAACTCGACCAAGCAGGTCAGCATGGGCTTGCTGGGCGCGTTCATCGTCGAACCGCAGGATACCAGCAAAGAAACCAAAGTCGAGCACGACTACATCGTGATCCTCAACGATACCGCGCATGGCTATACCTGGAACGGCAAGGGCTTTCCAGCAACGCAGCCGCTGACGGCCAAGCTTGGCGAAAAGATCCGCATCCGCTTCATGAACGAAGGCATGATGATCCACCCGATGCACCTGCACGGACTGTCGTATCTGGTAGTGGCCAAGGACGGCTATCCGCAGCCGCAGCCGTGGGAGTGCGATACGCTGAACGTCGCGCCGGGCGAGCGCTGGGACGTGATCGTCACCTGTGATAATCCGGGCGTCTGGGCCTTCCACTGCCACATTCTGTCGCACGCCGAGTCCGAGCACGGTATGTTTGGTATGGTCAACGCGCTGATTGTCGAAGAATAAACTTCACCCTGGAGGCTATCATGCGAACGATTGCTATTCGTGACGTGATGAGCAGCCCCGTGACTGCGGTCTCGCCCACTACGTCGCTGCCGAAGCTCAACGCCCTGATGCGTGAGCAACATATTCGCCGCCTGCCAGTAATGAGCGGCAACCGGCTGGTTGGCATGATCACTTTTGGCGATATTCGGAGCGCGATGCCATCAGACGCGACGACACTCAGCGTTTACGAGCTGGCCTATCTGATGGAGCAGGTCACAGCTGCCGAGATCATGCGCGGCGATGTGATCACGATCAGCGCCGATGCTTCGGTGGCCGAGGCGGCGCAGCGGATGCTTGAGCACAAGATCAGCGGCATGCCCGTGGTCGAGCACGGCCAGCTGGTGGGCATCATCACCGAAAGCGATATTTTTCGCGCGATCTCAAGCGGCTTGATCGCCGTCGCGGAGAGGCCGGGCAGCGCTGTCGCCGCTCCGTCGCGTCAATGGCGAACGCGAGTGTAGCAGCCAGCGTCCTTCGCCGCGTGACACCGGTCGCGCAAGCTCAATAAACACCCACCTCAAACACACACGGCCCAGGGGAGTCGCTGACTCTCCTGGGTTTTTTAAGGCCCTCATCCCCTGGCTTCGCCATCCCCTTCTCCCGCTGCGGCAGGAGAAAGGGAAGATCGCGAGAATAAAGATTACCAAAAACATCAACATATGAACCACGATCTTGTGTTCAGGGCGTGATAAATCACGCCCCTACAGAGCAATTCGATCATTCCGATTGTAAGACATTTACATTTCTACTTATTCGTTTATCCGCGCGGTTCTTGGTTCTCCGTTCTTCGCTCCCTTTTGTTCCTTTGTTTCTTTGTTCCTTTGTTCTACTTTAGGTTCTAGGTTCTTGGTTCTCCGTTCTCCGTCCCCCGCATGGCACGCGAGTTGAAGAGGCAGCCTATCCGCCTGTCCACAGCGCCGCAGCTGTTCGACCGTTGCGCGAAGTAGGATAGAATGAGCAGTCAGAGTCCATTTGCATTCAAGGAGGATTGAGTGAAGGCTATTATTCTAGCCGCCGGCTATGCCACGCGTTTGCGTCCGCTCACCGAAACGATCGCCAAGCCGCTGCTGCCGGTCGGTGGACGGCCAATGATCGACTACATCTACGATAAGCTCGCCGAGGTCAGCGAGGTTGACTCGGTGCATGTGGTGACGAATCATAAGTTTGCGCAGAGCTTCAGCGATTGGGCCAGCGCCCACGCCGGATCGCTGCCGATCCAGGTTCACGACGACGGCACGCTGAGCAACGAGGATCGGCTGGGCGCGATCGGCGACATTCGCTTCACGGTGCAGCAGGCGGGCATTCAGGACGACGATCTGCTGATCATCGCCGGCGATAACCTGTTCGATTTCAGCCTGGCCGATTATGTCGCGTTCTGGCGCGACAAAGGCGACGGCAGCTGCATCGCGCTTTACCAGTGTCCCGACATGGAGCTGGTCAAGCAGTACAGCATCGTCGAGCTGGACGAGAACGATCGCGTCACGTCATTCGTCGAGAAGCCGCAAAACCCAACCACCAACCTCGTCGGCATCGCGACCTACCTGTATCACCGCAACCACGTGCCGCTGATCGAGGAATACCTGGCCGAAGGCAACTCGCCGGATCAGCCGGGCAACTACATCGCCTGGCTGCACAAGCGCGTGCCGGTCTATGGCTACAGCTTCGCGGGCGACTGGCTCGACATCGGCAACCACCAGCAGCTGCTCTCCGCCGACAACGCGATGCGCCAGCGTCAAGGATTGCCGGAGCGCGACGAGTATAGCCTCGACTAATCCAATCACCACATCAAGCCGATTAAATGCTGAACCTGTGGCTTAACACCACAGGTTCTTTGCATCGACCAAACGCTGGGGGGTGAGGCGCTGATTGGATGGTTCAGATTAGACGTAGCGCTGAGGGGTGTTAGGGCGACACGTTTAGCTGACCACCTTCTGATCCTTCCAAACATCGCTCCCTTGGCAGATCAGACGAAACGTAACGCTGAGGGGTGAGGCACCGTTACATCCATCGATCAACTGCCGGGCAATGCTCAAAGACAGATTGTGGACACGTGGACTGCTGTGCAACGTAGCGTTGAGGGGTGAGGCATCGTCACGTTACACTGGCCACTGCTTCGACTGAGGAGTGCTCAATCGCTATGGTTGTACTATAACAGCTTCACCTTACCCGCCACCTTACCTAAGACGAATACTGCGCTCGGACTTTTGAACGAACAAAAGCTTGACGCCGGTATGAGACTCTGCTATATTCGTAGCAGTACTTAAACGTTTCACTAAAGGTTATGACGACGATTAAAGAAGTAGCCGAGCGTGCTCAGGTTTCGATCGCAACCGTGTCGTATGTGCTCAACGGCACCGGCTCGGTTTCGCCCGGCAAACGACGTGCGGTGCTCGATGCCGCCGCCGCGCTCAACTATCGTCCGTCATACCGTGGGCGCGCACTGCAATCCCAGCGCAGCATGACGCTCGGCCTGGTGCTGCCGGCAAATACCAAGCGCGTCGCCGAGCCCTCGTTTGGGGAGCTGCTGGCGGGATTGACGGACGGAGCCGCCGGGCGTGGCTACCATATTCTGCTCGCGCCGAGCACCGCCGATCAGCCCGAAGCAGGCATGTACAGCCAGCTTTTCCGATCGGGACGCGTGGACGGCGTGATCATCCTGGATACCACGGTCGACGATCCGCGCATCGACGTGGCGCGCGATGAGCAGATTCCGTACATCTGCGCGGGACGACCCAGCGACCACAGCCCGTTTGTCGCGATCGATGGGCAGGCCGGCATGCTGGAAGCGATGGCGCATCTGATTGTGCGCGGCCATGAGCGCATCGGGCTGCTGCAGCCGCCGCTGGAGCAAACGCTGGCCGTCGATCAAGACGCGGGCTATCGTGAGGCGCTGGCGGAAAGCGGCCTCTCCTTCGATCCGCTGCTGATCGTCGAGGGCGGCCAGACCGAGGCCGAGGGCTACGCCGCGACCGAGGAGCTGCTGGCGCTGCCCGAGCCGCCGACTGCGATCGTAGCCGGGACGTCGGCGCTGGCGTTTGGCGCGCTGCATGCGATTCATGATCAGCGACGCAGCGTCGGCACTGACATCGCGCTGATTAGCTTTGAAGACACGCCTGCCGCCGCGCATACCGCGCCGCCGCTTACGGCAATCCACCAGCCGCTGCACGCCTGGGGCAAGGCGCTGGCCGAGGGGCTGATCGACCTGATCGTCCATCATGCGAGCTCGGAGACTATTTTGTCGCCACAGCTGATCGTTCGGCGTTCGTGTGGCGAGTGATCGACCATTGTAGGGTATCGTGACCGAAGCGAAGGAGCTGAAATCATGGCTGGTATCAAGTTCGACCATGTTGACAAGTATTTCGGCAACGTCCACGTTCTGAAGGATCTCAACATCGACATTCCTGACCAGGAATTTCTGGTGCTGGTCGGTCCTTCGGGCTGCGGCAAGTCCACCGCGCTCCGCTGTCTGGCCGGCCTGGAAGAAATCTCGACCGGACGCATCTACATCGGCGATCGCGTGGTGAACGACGTTGCGCCGAAAGATCGCGATATCGCGATGGTCTTCCAAAGCTACGCGCTCTACCCGCACATGTCGGTCTACGACAACATGGCCTTCGGCCTCAAGCTGCGCAAAACGCCCAAGACCGAGATCGACAAGCGCGTGAAAGAAGCCGGCGAGCTGCTGGGCATCGCGCATCTGCTGGATCGCAAGCCTAAGGCGCTCTCGGGCGGCCAGCGTCAGCGCGTCGCGCTCGGACGTGCGATCGTGCGCGATCCCGCCGTCTTCTTGATGGACGAGCCGCTTTCGAACCTGGACGCCAAGCTGCGCGTGCAGACGCGCGCCGAGATCTCGAAGCTGCACCAACGCCTGAAGACCACCTTCATCTACGTGACCCACGACCAAGTCGAGGCTATGACGATGGGCACGCGCATCGCGGTGATGCGTGACGGCATCTTGCAGCAGCTCGACGCGCCGCAGGTGCTCTACACCCGTCCGGCCAACATGTTCGTCGCGGGCTTTATCGGCTCGCCGGCGATGAACTTCTTCGAGGCGACGCTGCGCCGTGGTCAGGATGGCCTTGCCGTCGATACCGGCGTCTTCTCGGTGCCGATCCCCCGCAGCAAAATGGAGAACCTGGGCAAGTATATTGATCGCCCGGTCTACTTCGGCATCCGGCCCGAAGATATTCACGACGCCAACTACGTGCCGCCGGGAACCGAGGCTGTCGCACATGTCGACGCGCTGGTCGAAGTGGTCGAGCACATGGGCGCTGAAGTCTACGCCTACGTCGATGTCGGCGACAAAGAGTTCGTTGGCCGGCTCGATCCACGCACAACCGCCGAGCCGAACAGCAAGCTCCGCCTGGCGCTGGATCTCGGCAACATGCACGTCTTCGATCGCGAGACTGAGATCGCGCTGGTCTGAGCCGATAACCACAGCGACGTGGCAGGGGTTGGGCAGTGTGCCCAGCCCCTGTTGCGTTTTTGTCAGCCGCGCATCAGCACAAACGAGCCACTACGACTCAGCGTCGTGCTAGGCGGAGGGCCGAATCTGAGGTATAATATACGTAAGTGTAAAGTCTTTTGAATGTGCCACGTGCCACTGGAATTCGGGACGCCCCCACGTACTCCTAATTCGCGCGCGACTGCCAAGATCCGCAGCACTTCGTCTGGATCTTGCATTAACTAGCTAGAAGGAAAAGCAACATGCCGCCGTTTCGGGTCAACGCCCCATATCAGCCGACAGGCGATCAACCACAGGCGATTAAGCAGCTGGTCGATGGTCTCAACCAGGGGCTGAAGCATCAAACGCTGCTGGGCGCAACAGGTACCGGCAAGACAGCGGTCATGGCCTGGATTGTCGAGCAGGTGCAGCGACCGACGCTAGTGATGGCGCACAACAAAACGCTGGCCGCGCAGCTCTACGCCGAGTTCAAAGAGTTCTTTCCCGACAACGCGGTGTGCTACTTCGTGTCCTACTACGACATGTACACGCCTGAGGCCTACGTTCCTTCCAAAGACTTGTACATCGAGAAAGAAGCGCAGATCAATGAAGAGATCGACCGGCTGCGCCACGAGGCCACGCAGGCGCTGCTCTCGCGTAAAGACGTGCTGATTGTCGCCTCGGTCTCCGCGATCTACGGCCTGGGCTCGCCGCAGGACTACGGAATGGTCGCGCTGCCGCTGCGCACGGGCGAGATTCGTAACCGCGACAAAGTGTTACGGCAACTGATCGATCTTCAGTTCGAGCGCAACGACATCGACTTTCATCGCGGCACCTTCCGCGTGCGCGGCGATACGCTGGAGATCTTCCCGGCCAACGCCGAGACGGCCTATCGCGTCGAGTTCTGGGGCGATGAGATCGAGCGCATGGTCGAGGTCGATCCGCTGACCGGCGAGCTGCTCACCGAGAAGAAGTCGATCGATATCTTCCCGGCCAAGCACTTTATCACCACCGGCGAGAAGATGCAGCTGGCGATCCGCGACATTCAGAATGAACTTGACGAGCGCGTCAAAGAGCTGGAGGCCGACGGCAAGCTGCTTGAGGTCCAGCGCTTGAAACAGCGCACCATGTACGATCTGGAAATGATGGCCGAGATGGGCTACTGCTCCGGCATCGAGAACTACAGCCGGCACATGGATCGGCGGTTGGAAGGGCAAACACCCTGGACGCTGATCGACTACTTCCCCGACGACTTCCTGCTCTTCGTCGACGAGTCGCATATTTCGGTGTCGCAGATTCGCGGCATGTTCAACGGCGACCGCAGCCGCAAGCAAACGCTGGTCGACTTCGGCTTTCGGCTGCCCAGCGCGCTCGACAACCGACCGCTCAAGTTCGAAGAGTGGGAGCAGCACGTTCATCAGATCGTCTATGTGTCGGCGACGCCGGGGCCATACGAGCACGAGCACGCCGAGCAGACCGTGGAGCAGATCATTCGCCCGACCGGCCTGCTCGATCCGGTGATCCAGGTGCGGCCCACACGCGGGCAGATCGACGATCTGCTGGGCGAGATCCGGCGGCGCGTCGATCAAAGCCAGCGCGTGCTGGTTACCACGCTGACCAAGCGCATGGCCGAAGATCTGTCGGATTATCTGAAAGAGATGGGCATTCGCACACAGTATCTGCACGCCGACATCGACACGCTTGAGCGCGTCGAGATCCTGCGCGACCTGCGGCTGGGCGTGTATGACGTGGTGGTCGGCATCAACCTGCTCCGCGAAGGCCTGGACCTGCCTGAGGTCTCGCTGGTGGCGATCCTCGACGCCGACAAAGAAGGCTACCTGCGCTCGACCTCGTCGCTGATCCAGACGGTTGGTCGCGCCGCCCGCCATGTGGACGGCACCGTGATCATGTATGCCGACAACATGACACGCTCGATGGACGCCGCGATCAAAGAAACGCAGCGCCGCCGCGACATCCAAACGTCATACAACGCACAGCACAACATCGAGCCGCGTGGTATTGTTAAGCAGATTCGTGACCTGACGAACCAGATCAAAAAGGTAGCGGAGGAGCAAGCTCCCTACATGGTTGGCAGCGG
>JAFAYS010000063.1 GCA_019240175.1 Chloroflexota bacterium
CAATCACAACCTCGACAGGTGTTTCACCGGCATCAGCGACCTTACGCGCAATCTTACGGCAAAGCGCCGCGATCTCGCGCTCCAAGTTACGCACACCGGCCTCGCGGGTGTACTCGCGAATGATCTTGAAGAGCGCCGCCTCGGTCACGGTCATCTGCTCGGTTTGCAGGCCGTGGAACTCGCGCTGCTTCGGCACCAGGAAGCCCTTGGCGATCTCCAGCTTCTCGTCCTCGGTGTAGCCGCCGAGCTCGATAATCTCCATGCGGTCGCGCAGCGGCCCAGGGATCGGGTCGAGCTGGTTGGCCGTGGCGATAAAGATCACCTGCGACAGATCGAACGGGATCTCAAGATAGTGATCGCTGAAGGTCGAGTTCTGCTCGGGGTCCAGCACCTCAAGCAGCGCCGAGGTCGGGTCGCCGCGATAGTCCGCGCCCAGCTTGTCGATCTCGTCCAAGATGAAGACCGGCTGATTGCTCTTGGCGGTCTTGATGCTCTGCACGATCCGGCCCGGCATCGCGCCGATGTACGTGCGACGATGACCGCGAATCTCGGCCTCGTCACGCACGCCGCCCAGCGAAGCTCGCACAAACGCGCGGCCCAGCGAGCGGGCGATCGACTTGCCCAGGCTGGTCTTACCGACGCCTGGCGGTCCCACCAGACACAGGATCGGCGAGCGCATCTTGGTACCAGCCAGCTTGCGCACCGCCAGGTATTCCAGCAGTCGCTCCTTGACCTTCTCAAGACCGTAGTGGTCCTCGTCGAGCACGTTCTTGGCCTCGGTCAGCGAGATCGGCTGCTGCTCTTCCTTGGACCACGGCAGCGACAAGAGCCAGTCGATGTAGGTGCGGATCACACCAGCCTCGGGCGAGCTCAGACCCTGCTGGATCAGCCGCTTCAGCTCGTGGGTGGCCGCCTCTTTGACGTAGTCGGGCGCGGTCAGCTCAGCAATCTTGCGCTTCAGCTCATCGATCGGATCTTCGTCCAAATCATCCTCGCCCAGCTCGCGCCGTATAGCCTTCATCTGCTCGCGCAGGAAGTATTCCTTCTGCGACTGATCGAGCGCGTCTTTGGTATCGCTCTGGATCTTGGCGCGCAGCCGCAACAGCTCAAGCTGCTGTGACAGCTCCATCTGAACCTTCTGCAAGCGCTCCTCGGGATCGAGCATGTTCAGCAGCTCCAGCCGATCCTCGAAGTCAAAAGCCGGGCCATAGGCGACAATATCCGCCAGATGGCCGGGATGGTCGATGCGCTGGACAAAGGCCACAGCCTCCTGGGAAACCTCAGGCATGAAGCTGATGATCTCCTCAACCTGCGATTTGACCTCGGAGACCAGCGCGTCGATATTTGCGCCTTCGACCTCGGTGTCCGGTCGCGGCGTGCAGCGCACCATATAGAAAGGCTCGCTCTGGATGCACTCACTAATCTCGGCGCGCTCCATACCTTCCAAAATAATGCGCACCGTATCATCGGGCAGCTTCAAAAACTCTTCGAGCTTGGCAATCACGCCAACCTGCGGCAGCTGCTGCGGCTCGCTGCCCTTATAGCCCTCAATCTCTGATTCCGATACAAAGATGAGCAGCACTTCACGATCGCCTTCCATCGCCCGCTCCATCGCGCGGTAGGACTTGCCTTTGCCTACCTGGAGCGGCACGGGAATACGCGGCATGATAACCATTTCGCCCAACACGACGAGTGGCAGCACGCGCTCTTCGGTGGTGCGCTCTTCTTCAACTGGCTGCTCGTCATGCATTGTTTGCTCACTCATGAATCGTTAGCCTCTTTCCGGGTAATCATCCCGTATGGTATCAAGCATACCCTAGCCAGGGCTAGAATGGATCTTCTAAATGTCTAGTTCTTTTGCTACAAACGTCTAGGACCGATGTCTTCTTCCGTCACTATCTATAATACAGCCGCGACACCTTTCGTCGCGGCAAGTATGCTGTTTGACGATGGCAGGCTTGTGCCTGGATAGTGTATTATACCGCGTTTAGGCTAAATAAGTAGCCTCGCTTACCCCCGCCACACCGCGATTTAGCGCCTCAGACTGCGCAGTTTTGGCGAATCTGGCGGCGTAAAAAGATTGCGCGGACGGCGAGTCTATGCTATAATCGCCGCCGATCGCCGGAGCGGTTGACGTAGAGGTTTTGCACCTCTACGTTCTTTTTGACCTGAGGGCCACGCACCTTATGTGCCAGCAGGCGCAATCCGCGATCGCTGTGCTGCTTTATTTTGATCAACATGTTTAGGTCTCGATGCGTGGCGAGGCACAAAGGACCGGTTCCATGACCAATCTGCTTGACGAAATTGTTAAGGATCAGCTACGCACCGACATTCCTGAGTTCGGCCCGGGCGATACCGTCCGTGTGGCAGTGCGCGTCGTCGAAGGCGACCGCGAGCGCTTGCAGGACTTCGAGGGTGTGGTGATTCGCCGCCGCGCCGGTGGTATCAACGAGAACTTCACGATCCGCCGTATCGGCGCGCATGGCATCGGCGTGGAGCGCACCTTCCCGCTGCACTCGCCGCGCCTCGACACGATCAAGGTCGTGCGCCGTGGTAAAGTGCGCCGTGCGAAGCTGTACTACCTGCGACATCTGTCGGGCAAGGCTGCGCGCATCAAAGAGCGCCGCTACTAGTTCGCCGGAGAACCTAGAACCGAGAACCTACAGAATTTAGAGCTGCGGTTTGTCCCGGTTCTAGGTTCTGTAGGTTCTTTTGTATATGCTGAAAAAACTCTACTCCAAGCTGCTGCGCTGGGCCTTTGCCCGCTTCTACCGTGAGTTCGCGTGGACCTACGATCTGGTCGCGTGGATCGTGTCGCGCGGGCTGTGGTCAGGCTGGATCGAGGCTGCCGTACCTACGCTGCAGGGCGAGTATGTGCTTGAGCTTGGCAGCGGCACAGGCTACCTTCAGCGGGCGCTGCATCGCGGCGGCATCCCGTCGATCGGGCTGGACGCGTCGCCGTATATGCTGCGGCTGGCACGGCGTAAGATCGATCTGGCAGGCGGTACGGCACGGCTGTTGCACGGCTATGCTCAGCAGCTGCCCTTCGCCAGCGGCAGCTTCAGCGATCTGGTCGCGACGTTTCCCGCAGAGTATATTCTCGACCCGGCGACCTTTGCCGAAGCCTGGCGTGTGCTGCGTCCCGGCGGCCAGATCGTGCTGATCGACTCGGCCTACTTCACCCGCCGCGATGCCTACAGCGCCGCCGTGGAGGCCGCTTACGTGGTCACGCAGCAGGTACGCGCCAAAGACCCGCGTCCAGGGCTGCTTCAAGCGGCAGGCTTTGAGGTTGTGGAAAGCTGGGTGGATGTAGGCGCGAGCCGCGTGCAGATTCTGCGGGGGATAAAGAACCTAGAACCTAGAACTTAGGGACGAGAACAAAAGAACAAAGAAACAAAGGAACAAAGCAGTACCGCCGATTTCCCCCTCGCCTACCGCAACCGAGGTGGAAGCCCGCCGAGGTTTGGGGAAGGGTCAGGGAGTGAGGGCCTAGCCCAACAAAGGAACAAAAGGACGATTACCTGGATTCTTGTTCTCTGTTCTTTGTTCTTTGTTCTTCCTCATCAACGGTACAATACGAGATAATGCCGACTGTCGAAGAAGAACATACGCTGCGCGCTCAAGGCTACCGCGCGATCGCTGGGATTGACGAGGCCGGGCGTGGCTGCTGGGCCGGGCCGGTTGTTGCCGCCGCCGTGGTGCTGGGGCCGACTGTGCTGGATCGCCCGGAGCTGCTGGACGGCGTCAACGATTCGAAACAGCTGCGGCCAGCGCAGCGTACCGCGCTTGAGCAGACGATCTACGGGCACGTGCAAGGCGTTGGCATCGGCGTGGTACCGGCGTATCTGATCGACGCGTTTGGGATTGTCGAGGCGACACGATTGGCAATGGAGACCGCGATCCTGCATCTGCCGCTGCTGCCGGACGCGCTGCTGATCGACGCGCTGACGCTCCCGCGCTGTCCACTACCGCAGCGCGCGATCATCCGTGGCGATAGCGCCAGCCTGAGCATCGCGGCGGCCTCAGTGATCGCCAAGACTGCGCGCGACCGGCTGATGACGCACTTCGATCTGCTCTATCCTGCGTTTCGCTTCGGCACACATAAAGGCTACGGCACAGCGGTTCACGCTCAGGCAATCGCCGAGCATGGCGCGACTGCGCTCCATCGCCGGAGTTTTCGCCCATTGTGGCATATTACAGAACAAGGAGCACCGTAATGCAGCATAATGTTTCAACCGCAGATTTGATTCAGCAGCTCCGCAGGGCCGGACTCAAGCCTACTGATCGGATGATTGAGGCCATTCGTGAGCGCGGCGACGAGGCGATCGAGCCGCTGCTGGCGCTGGCGCTGGACACCGACTCGCTGTTTCAGCCTGAGCCCGCCGGCCTGGGCCCGATTCACGCGCTGCGGCTGCTGGGCGAGTTCCAGCCCAGCGAGGCCGCCGAGACCATCTTGCGGCGGTTGCCCTTGATGATCGATGAGCAGCAGACCCAGGCTGCGTTTCTGTGGGCTCAGGAAGCGCCGCAGATCGTGGCGCGCTTTGGAGCTGCCGCCCTACCAGAGATTTTGCGCGTCGCCGACGATATGGACGCGCCGCCACGCCAGCGCGGTGCCGGCTACGCTGCGCTGAGCTACCTGGCGGTGACTACGCCCGATCTGCGCGATCAGATTCTGGATGAGCTGCGCCAGCGCTTCAGCCGCGAGACCGATCGCACAGCCAAGGGCTATCTGGTCGCCTCGCTGGCCCAGCTCAAAGCCCGTGACCTTTACCCGCAGATCATGGAGGCGTTCCGCAACAAGGACGTCGATCGCGAGATCATCTCGGCGGCAGACGCGCGGCAGATGCTGCTCGGCACCGAGGTTCAGGCACAGCTCAGCTGCGCGCTGCATACCCTGGACGAGCGCTACCAGCAGCACGGCCCGTACTCGGAAGAGCAGCAGCGGGCGATGGCCGAGATGGCGCGCAACTCGGGCTACTAAGTAGAGAACAAAGGAACAAAAGAACAAAGGAACAAACACACGCCGGTAACGCGCCGGAGCTACACTCTGTTCTCGGTTCTTTGTTCGCCAGGCACCCGGCATGGTGCCTGGTTCTTTTTATTTCCACGACCATTTGCTAAACGCGCTGTAGAGCGGCAGAAACATTGTGTACGGCATTTGCAGCAGCATCCACAGCGGCAGATGGCGCAGCAGATCCCGGCGCTGAAAGCGCGTGGCCGCCACGCCGAGGTGCAGCAGATCGGCCAGGGTGCGTCCTGCAACCAATTGAAGCAGCGCGCGACGAAGGCTGCGCGTGCCCAGCAGCAGCGGAAACGAGAGCAGCAGCCCGTTAAGTGTCCCGATGATCGTGCCGGTCACGAGCAGAGCCGGATTATGCCACAGCACCTCCTGGCCGCCCGCCATCCAGCGCACACGTTGATTCAGCGCCTGGCGCAGCGTCGGCTCGGCGGGCGTGGAGACGAACGCACCGGGATCGTCGCAAAACACCACGCGCCAGTCGGTGCGATCCAGCACATGCTGTAGCAGCACCATATCGTCGGCGACCGCGCCCGTCGGCATGGCCTCGAAGCCGCCCGCCTCATTGTAGGCCGCACGACGATAGGCCAGATTCGCCCCCGCCGCGCCCACCGGATGCTCAAGATTCGTCGCGCCGGCCAGCGTTGCCATCATCGAGAAATAATCCAGCGCCTGAAGATCTTCCATAAGTCTGCTGTTGGCGGCGTATAGCTCAACATAGCCCAGCACCGCACCCACATCCGGCGTGAAGCAGGCCGCCATGCCGCTGATCCAGGTTGGAGGCATGCGGCAATCGGCATCGGTGAGTAGCAGCAACTCGCCCTGCGCCTGCGCGATGCCCTGTGTCAGACCGTGGATCTTGGGCGTGCGTCCTTCCGGCACCTCGGTAATCGTGACGATCTTGAGCCGTGGATCGCGCGCCTGATAGCTGCGCAACATCTCGGGCGTCGCATCGGTCGAGCGATCGTCGACGATGATCACCTCGTAGCGCGGATAGTTCTGGCCAAGCAGCGCATCCAACAGCCGCGGGAGATCTGCCGCCTCATCGCGCGCCGCGACAATCACCGAGACGCTGGGCTGAGCGGATGAGCGCGGCTGGCGACGAAACAGGCCGATCGTCAGCAGCACGCGCAGGGCAACATAGCAGGCGGTCACAACTTGCAGCAGCATAGGATCGTGTTTTCTCCCTCACAACAGGCTTCAATCCTTGGGACGATCGTGTCCATATCGCCGCAGAATAGCAAGCAAAATGCCGTCCAGCGCTGTGTTCAGCACGATTCGGGCAAACCTAGACATACATTCTTGCATCTAGGTTGCCTGTAGCACGTTGAGCTACACGCTGTACTGCCTCGTCTCCCCTGGCAGCCCGACGATCGTTCAGGTAGCTAATCGATGGTCAGCGTATGCGAGAACCTGTATGGTACAGCTATACAAACGATCGACTGTCGCCTTACTCATCGGAGCATACGTTTATGGGTACACGTCGCATTGTTGAACAAATCATAGCTGAAGCAACGCAGATCGGTTGCTTAAGTGGCATTGTGCTCGGCGCTGGGTATGGCGCGCTGCTACCTTTAGGGTTTATCCTGCCCAGTTTCTTCCAGACGCCTAGCTTAGAATCCCTCGGTTATGGCGTGATCTTCGTGCTTATTGCTGGCTCGATCGGACTCGGCATCGGTTGCGTCATTGGCGGATTGGCCGGGATGATGCTTGGTCTGAGCAGCGGGCTTGCCGTCGCCTGGCTCACGGTCGCCTGCTACACGCCTATGCACAATCCGGATCAATTCCGTTGGAGTGTGCGGCTGACGAGTGTGTTTATAACGCTGCTTGGCAGCTTGCTTGTATCGCTGACCCTTGGTCGCGTCCCAAGTGAGGGTGGGTACCTGTACTTTGTCGGTATTCCGCTGTTTCTCACGCTGCCTTGTGGATGGTGGGCCGGCTCGCATTTGGCGGATCGGTATCTCGCACAGTTAGACCAAGATGCCGAGCGCGAATGATCGACGCTCTTGCGTTTCTTTCGATAGCTGCTATGATAAAGTAAGTACAATCTACTACGAGACTAAGGGAGATCGGCATGAGCGACTACAACGCATGGAACACGGCCATTATCAACGAGTTTCGCGCCAACAACGGCAAAGTCGGCGGGCGCTTCGAAGGCGGTACCCTGCTTTTGCTGCACACCACAGGGGCCAGGAGCGGCGTCGAGCGGATCAATCCGCTGGCCTACACAACCGATGGCGAGCGCTTCATCATCATCGCCTCAAAGGGCGGCGCGCCCACCCATCCCGACTGGTACTACAACATTCTCGCTAATTCAGCGGTGACGATCGAGGTTGGCAGCGAGCATTTTCCAGCGCGCGCAACCGTAGCGGAGGAGCCTGAGCGCACACGCTTGTTTGAGCAGATGGCGGCGCAGATGCCCGGCTTTGCGGAG
>JAFAYS010000070.1 GCA_019240175.1 Chloroflexota bacterium
TCTACGTCACGCCGGGCCTGGCGCTGCTCAAGCTCTGGCCCGACAACGCGCTGACGTGGCCGGAGCGGCTGTCGCTGGCGATTGGCATCAGCATTGGCTTGTCGCCGCTGCTTTTGCAGACCGCGTATCTGATCGGCCTGCCCTGGAACGGCTGGACCACCTGGGCCTACGTGCTGCTCGCGCTGGGTGTGCTGCTCGCGCCGTATCGCCACAATCCACGGCAACAGTTGGCGGCGCTGAATCTCCCTCCAACGATCTCCAGCCACACGCTGATGCTGGGCGGCCTGCTGAGCGTGGCGCTGCTGACGCGGTTGTTTGTGATCCGCGATCTGCCGGTCGGCATGTGGGGCGACTCGTATCACCACACGATGATCGCGCAGCTGCTGGTGGAGCAGCGTGGACTGTTTACCTCCTGGGAGCCGTACGCGCCGCTGGTGACTTTCACCTATCATTATGGCTTTCACGCCAACGCCGCGTTTCTGCACTGGTTCAGCGGCATATCGATCCCCAAGAGCGTGCTTTACACCGGGCAGCTGCACAACTTTGCGACGCTAACCTCGGCGTATCTGCTGACCACACGCCTGACCAAAAGCCGCCAGGCCGGGCTGTGGGCCGTCGCGCTGACCGGCTTCGCCAATATCATGCCGGCCTTCTACGTCAACTGGGGCCGCTACACGCAGCTGACCGGCCAGGTCGCGCTGCCGGCGGTGGTGATCTGCTGGATGGCGCTGCTAGAGCACGATCGGCTGAGCAAAGGTCGCATTGTGCTGGCGGCGATCGTTACGGCCAGCCTGATGTTGACGCACTACATCGTCACGATCTTTGCCGCGCTGTTTGTGGCGGCCTACGTGCTGGCGCTGCTGCTGCGCACGCCGACCTGGCCCGCGCTGCGCGCGACGCTGGCGCGCTCGATTCCGGCGGCGGGCCTGGCGCTGATCGTGGCCGCGCCCTGGCTGTGGAACACGCTGGGCGGCAATCTGAGCCGCAACGTGGCAGGCTTTGTCAACCAGAGCGTCAGCCGCGAGCGCATCAGCTCGATCTCGGCGCTGGAGTCGGTGGTGCCCGACTACATCCACCCGGCGATTCTGCTGCTGGCGCTGCTCGGCTTTGGGCTGGCGCTGGCGCGGCGCAACTGGCGCATTGGCCTGTGTGTCGCGTGGAGCGTGCTGCTGGTGCTGGTGGTTGTGCCGTATGTGTTTGGCCTGCCCGGCGCGGGCGTGATCGCGGCCTTCACCTCCTACATCGCGCTGTATATCTCGGTGATCCCGCTGGCGGCCTATCTGCTCGGCTTCATTAGTGAGCGGCTGAGCGCGTGGCGGCCTTTCGTCGGCGCGCTTGTCGGGATTGGCGCGCTGATCGGGGTGAGCCTGTGGGGCGTGCGCTGGCAGGAGCAGCTGATCGAAACGCAGTACCAGCTGTTCACGCCCGCCGACGATCTGGCGATGGAGTGGATTCGCGAGAGCACGCCGCCGGATGCGCGCTTTCTGGTCAATATGTTTCCAGCCTACGGCGACTCGCTGGTCGTGGGCTCAGATGGCGGCTGGTGGATTCCGCTGCTGACACAGCGCCAGACGACGCTGCCGCCGATCACCTATGGCAGCGAGCGCGCGGCGACAACCGGCTTTGCCAAGCAGATTAACAGCTTTGCCAAATCGCTGCGCGACAATCCGCTGCCCAGCGATGAGGGACTGGCGCTGTGTCGCGCGGCGGGCATTCGCTACATTTATAGCGGCGCGCACTCGGAGCAGATCGATAAGTTTGATGTCGAGGAGCTGCGCGAAAGTCCCGCGCTCAATGTTGTGTATGAAGAAGACGGCGTGGTGATCTTTGAGATCTTGCCATAACGCCGGCTGTTAGAAAGTGGAGAAAGGCTGTATGACGATTGGGGTGACGCGCCTCCCAGGGTTGGAGCAGGCCGCGCAGACGATGCCGTTCGATCAATTTGGCCGCTACCATATGTTGCGTGAGGCCGTCGACGCTTGTCGCGCGCAGCTCGGCGTAGAGCAGCTGTCGATCCTGGATGTCGGCGGCTTCTACGAGGATAACGGCACGCCGACGCTGCCGCTGACGCGCTTTCTGCCCGACGACAAGGTGACAGTCGTGGATGTGGTCGATTGCGATCTGCCCGGCTATATCAAGGGCGACGGCACCCGGCTGCACTTCGACGCGTCCAGCTTCGATCTGGTCGTCTCCGCCGATACACTTGAGCACATTCCGCAATCCGGTCGTCCGGCCTTCTGGCGCGAGCTGCTGCGCGTGGCTCGGCATGGCGTGATCCTGCTGGCACCCTTCGGCAACACCGAGGTCGAGGCGGCTGAGGCGCTGCTCTTCGAGTATATCAAGGCCGAGCTGCACGCCGAGCACCAGCAGCTCAAGGAGCATCGCGACTACGTGCTGCCGCGACTCGACGAGTGGCTCGGGCTGCTCGAATCGGAGGGCGTGACCGCGCAGGCATATCCCACGGGCTATCTGCACGCCTGGCTGGGCATGATGCTGATCAAGCACATGCTGATGCGCGTCGATCCCGGCGTGACGGCGCAGCGGCTGGTCGACACCTACTACAACGCGGCCTTCTTCGCCACCGAGCGGCGCGAGCCGGCCTATCGCCAACTGATCATCGCCGAGAAAACGCCGGGCTTGGTCGCGGCGGTAGATGCCGTGCTCGCGCCGACGATTATGCCGGCCAACGCGGAGGCCAGCGCCGACTGGGGCAGCGCGCTGTCGCCGGTGCTGCTGACGATTGTGCAGCGGCAGCTTGCCGGCGTGCAGGAGCAGAACAACGCGCACACCCAGCAGGTCGCGCACTACCAGCAGCAGATCGAGCATTACCAGCAGCAGATCAGTAGCCTGGAGCGCCTGCTCGCCGATCAGCAGATCGTGATCAACGCCATGCACGCGCAGGTCGGCGCGGTCCACGAGCACAGTCTCAGGCAAACGGCACACTCCGAGGCAGCCGTACGCGATCTCATGGAGCGCGCGCACTGGCTGGAAACGCAGACCACGACGTTGCGGCAGCAACTGGCGGCGGTGCAGCACGGACGCGTCATGCGGATTTTGAATACATTGACGGGAAGGAAGTAATCGTGGCGCTGCCTACGGTATCGGTGGTTGTGGTCAACTTCAACGGTCGCCAGCATTTGGAGCCCTGCTTTAGCTCGCTGCTCAAGCAGGAGTATCCCGCCGAGCTGGTCGAGCTGATTCTGGTTGACAACAACTCGCAGGATGGCTCGCTTGAGCTGATGGCGGAGCGCTTCCCGACGGTCAAAGTGATCGCCAATACGCACAATCTCGGCTTCGCGCCGGCGGTCAATCAGGGCGCGGCGGCGGCCAGCGGCCAGTATCTCGCGCTGATCAACAACGACGCCTACGCCGATCCGCACTGGCTGCGGGCGCAGGTTGAGCCGCTGCTGGCGCATCGTGACGAGGGCGTGGTCTGCGTCGGGGCGCGTATGCTCGACTGGCACGGCCAGCGCGTCGATTTTGTGGGCGGCGGCGTCAACTTCTACGGCCACGGCGATCAGTTCTTTCACCAGTTCCCCGCTGACGCGGTCAACGTCGAGGAGCACGAGCTGCTGTTTGCCTGTGGCGGCGCGATGCTGATCGATCGTCGGGTGTTTCTTGATGTCGGCGGCTTCGACGAGGAATATTTCGCCTACTTCGAGGATGTCGATCTCGGCTGGCGGCTGTGGCTCTACGGCTACCGCGTACGCTTCGCGCCTGAGGCTGTGGTTTATCACCGGGCGCATGCCACGGCCAACATTATGCACGGCCACCAGATTCGCACGCTGCTTGAGCGTAACGCGCTGATCACGATCCTCAAGAACTACGACGATGAGCATTTGCAGCAGGTGCTGCCCGCCGCGCTGATGCTGCTGCTCAAGCGCAGCCTGCTCGAAGGCGGCCCGTCGCTGGAGCGCCGCGAGTTCGATCTACGTCAGCGCAAGCACACCAGCCCCGATCCGACGCTGCCGGTGCCTAAGCTGATGCTGAGCTACCTGATGGCGGCGGGCGATGTGCTCGACGATTTTCCGCGTTTGTGGGCTAAACGTCAGGCCGTGCAGGCCCGGCGCGCGCGTCCCGACTCCGAGATTTTGCCGCTGTTTCGTCGCCCGATGGGCACAAATTATCTCGCGCCCTCCTATCTGCTGCTGCAAGAGGCGCTGACCGAGGCTTTCGATATTCGCGCTATGCTAAACGGCTCTCGTACAACCCGCGTGCTGATCCTCAGCAGCGATCCGCTGTATCAAAATCTGGCCGGCCCCGGTATTCGCGCGGTCGAGATGGCGCGCTATCTGGCGCAGTCGTGCTATGTCACGCTGGCCGCGCCGGATCAGGCCGACATCGCGATCCCGAACGTCGAGTGTGTGGCCTTCAAGCGCTACGATCAAGAGGCGGTCCAGCATCTTGCCAGCCAGGCCGAGGTGTTGATCGTGCAGGGCTTCGCGCTGTTTTTCTACCCGGCGCTCAAGGCGCTGCACAAAGTTCTGGTCGTGGATCTTTACGATCCGTTTCATCTGGAAAATTTGGAGCTGCACACCAAAGGCGATCCGGCTGAGGTTCAGGCGAAGACTGCCGGCGACCTGGCGATCCTCAACGAGCAGCTGCGCGTCGGCGATTTCTTCATCTGCGCCAGCGAGCGGCAGCGCGATTTTTGGCTGGGCGCGCTCGGCAGCATGGGCCGTCTTTCGCCCGAAGCGTATCAGCACGATCCGACCTTTCGCTCGCTGCTCGACGTGGTGCCGTTCGGTCTGGAGCCGACGCCGCCGGTGCATCAGCGCCAGGTGGTCAAAGGCGTGGTGCCCGGCATCGCCGCCGACGATACGCTGGTGCTGTGGGGCGGTGGCATCTGGGACTGGCTCGATCCGCTGACGGTGATCCGCGCGATGGCGATTGTGCGGGAGCGACGGCCTGACGTGAAGCTTTTTTTCATGGGCTATCACCATCCCAATCCGACCGACGTGCCGGTCATGGCGATGTACGATCGGGCGGTGGCGCTGGCGCATGAGCTTGGTCTGCATGGCCAGAATGTTTTTTTTAACGATCGCTGGGTGCCCTACGCCGAGCGCGCGAGCTATCTGCTGGAAGCTGACATCGGCGTGAGCGCGCATCTTGAGCATGTCGAGACGCGCTTTGCCTTCCGCACGCGGCTGCTGGATTACATCTGGGCCGGGCTGCCGATGGTGGTTTCATCGGGCGATACGCTGGCGGATACCGTGAGTGAGCGCGGTCTGGGCCGGGTTGTGCCGATCGAAGACGCCGAGAGCTATGCCGCCGCGATCCTGGCGCTGGTCGAGCAGCCCGCCACGCGGCAGTCGTTCGATGGGGTTTTCACGGTTGCGCAACAAGAGTTCGCTTGGCCGCAGGCGCTGCGCCCGTTGATCGCGTTTTGCCGCCAGCCGCGCTACGCTCCCGACAAGCATCGCAAGCCGGCGATCCGCGAGGCCGAGGCGGCCACGCAAGCGGCGCAGATCACCGAGCAGCGCCGCATGTCCGAGCTAGACGCGGTGGTCGAGGCGAAAAACGAGCATATTGCGCGGCTGGAAGGCTTGATCCGCCAGATCCAGCATGGCCGCGTGATGCGCATCTTGAATCTCGTGCAGCGACTGCTCGGGCGGCGGTAGAAAAAACAGGGGCGCTTCGGTAGGGGCGTATTGCGATACGCCCTGGGCGTGCGCAGCACGCCCCTACAAGTCAATGACTCTGCTCTAATTTCCAGGCCAGCAGCGCGATGTCGAGCGCATCGGCGGCGGTGCGGGCGGCGGTCTGCTCGATCGTGGTGTGGAGCGCGCGCTCAAGCGCCAGGTTGAAGCGCGTCTGTTGATCGAAGCTGGGCCGCACATACCAGCGCGTGGCGATGTTGTTCCAGGCGGTGCGCAGCGTCGCCAGCAGCGGCAGCCGTGAGTGAAAGGTCACCTCGCGCAGTACGCTGTTGTCGGCGGCTTCGGCGGCAAAGTCGAGCAGCGGTCCCAATCCGTCGGCGGGCAGTGTTCCCGCGCGCAGCCGGCGGCCCGTAGCCAGGATTGCGGCGCGGGCGGCAGCGTCGGGCGCGGTCAAGTGCGGAATGCCTTGGTGGTAGACCAGCCGCGCCACCCGGCGATCCAGCAGCGGCGCTTCGTGTAGCCGCAACTGCTCGGCGGGCCGGAACTCATTCCAGAGCATCGGCCAGTCGTGCCATTTGACCGCAAAGCGCAGCCGGTTGCGCAGATAGTAGTAGTAGAACTCGGCGCTGAACTTGCCGGTCGACGACGACTCAGTGTGGCCGACGACGGAGCGCGGCGCAGTCACAATGCGATAGCCTGCGCGGCGCGCACGCTCACAAAAATCGCTTTCTTCGAGATACGCCGGAAAGTAGCCCTCGTCAAAGCCGCCGATCTGCTGCCACAGCTGTTTGCGAAACGCCATCGCCGCGCCGTGAACGCCCCACACGTCGGCGGGCGCGTCGTACTGCCCGCTGTCGGTCTCGCCCTCGCCGCGATGACTGGTCAGCAGCAGCGGCACCGCCAGCAGCGCCCCGATCGATTGGATGCGGCCCGCGCCGTCGAGCACTTTGCTGCCGGTCACGCCGATCGTCGGGTCGGCGAAGGGCGCGATCAGCTCGTCGAGCCAAGCGGGCCGCGCCACGGCGTCGGGGTTGAGCAGCGCGATGTACTGGCCCTGCGCCTCGATCACACCACGATTGACGCCGCCGGCAAAGCCCCAGTTTTCCGCCTCGGCCAGCAGACGAACGTCGGATTGTCGCGCGCGAATGCGGGATACGGTATCATCTTGCGAGGCGTTATCCACGACGATGATCTCGTGGGACAGCGCGGTCTGAAGCTGGCTGAGCGCATCGAGACAGGCGTCGATCTCCCTGGCGCTCCCGTAGGTGACGATAATGATCGAGACAGTCGGCTGCATGGCGGCTATTGTAGCATGGAGCGTGGATGCGAGTTGGAATCTATAATCGCTGGCTGGCGACGCTCGGCGGCGGTGAGCGCGTATCGCTGGATCTCGCGCGGGCGCTGGCGTTGCAGGGCCACCACGTCGATCTGATCGCCCACCAGCCGCTCGATCTCGCCAAGGTTGCGCGGCGACTGGCGCTCGATCTCGACGCGATCGTCTTTCGTGCGGTGCCGGATAGTCCGGGCAGCCAGCGTCTGAGCGCGATCTCGGCGGAGTATGATCTGCTGATCAACGCGTCCCACGGCGATCTGTTTTTGTCGCGCGCGGCCCGCAATGCGCTGTATGTGCATTTTCCGCAGCCGCTGCTCGACTACAGTGCGGGCGGTGTTCCCCAATTTGCGCGCAGGTCTGCGCAGATCGCGCCCTCGACGATTCGCTGGCTTGACGGTGTGTATCAGCCCGAAAGCGACGGCGCGCGTTATTGGAGCTGGACCGGTGGTCATGCGCGGCTGGAAGTTGTGCGCCGCTGGCCGACGCCTGCCCGCACGCTGCTGATCACGCTGGCGGATCTTCGCCCTCCCGGTGTACCGCCGCCGACGGTGCGCGTGCTGGTGGATGGCGTGTGTGTCGGCGAGCGCTCGGACGCGTGGACCGAATGGCAGATCCGGCTGCCGCAGCCGATTCGCGCCGGTCCCGTCGCGACCATAGAGCTGGACATAACGCCCTGGACATTACGCGAGGCCGGAGTTGCCGACGACGATCGCGAGCGCGGGGTGGCGCTTGGAAGCGTGACCCTGCTCGGCGATCGGCTTGAGGCGCGGCTGATGCGCGGTTTGGCAGTGCAGCCCTGGCGCAGCATCCAGCCCGACGATCGCAGCCGGGCCGAGGTGCTGCGTGCGCTCGACAGCTACCAGTTGATTGTAGCGAACTCGAAGTTTACGCAGCATTGGATCTATCGGCGCTGGCTGCTTCCCAGCACGGTGCTTTATCCCGCCGTCGATCTCGTTGAGACTCCGAGCCTGCCCAAACAGCCGATCATTCTAAGCGTCGGGCGCTTCTTCGCGGGCGCGCACAACAAAAAGCACCTGCCGATGATCCAGGCCTTTTGCGCGCTCTGTGATGCCGGGCTGAGTGGCTGGCAGTATCATCTGGTCGGCGGCTGCGATCTCGATCAGCCCGAGCAGCGCGCGTACCTGGCGCAGGTTCAAGCCGCCGCCGCCGACTATCCGATCGTGCTGCATGTCAACGCGCCCTTGGAGGAGTTGCGGAACTGCTACGGCGAGGCCAGCATTTTCTGGCATGCCACGGGCTATGGCGAGGACGAGCAGCGCGAGCCTGAGAGCTTCGAGCATTTCGGCATCACGACGATCGAGGCGATGGCGGCTGGCTGCGTGCCGGTAGTGATCGCCAAGGCCGGGCAGCTTGAGACCGTGGTTGCCGGCGAGAGCGGCCTGCTGTGGAGCACGCTCGACGAGCTTCAAGCGCAGACTCAGCGTTTGATTGCCGAGCCAGCGCTGCTACGCCAGCTTGCCGCCGGAGCGATCGAGCGCAGCCGCAGCTTCGGCTTCGACGTGTTCGCGCGCCACGTGGCCGAGGTTTTGAGGCAGTGATCGCTGCTTGACGCAAGCCAACTGCTACGTTTCACACTTTTGCTACGGAGATCAGCAACTATGCCAGACCAAAACGATCCACGCATCACCACCAAAGCTGATGGTATTCCGGCATTTCCGCATCGACGAGCGTATTTGTTTATCGTAGGTTTGTTGATTATCATCAGCGTGTTTGAGCTACGTAGCTCAAACACGCTGATG
Organism: Chloroflexota bacterium; assembly: GCA_019240175.1. Classification (GTDB taxonomy): domain Bacteria; phylum Chloroflexota; class Chloroflexia; order Chloroflexales; family Kallotenuaceae; genus LB3-1. Next base: position 8,694 of record JAFAYS010000070.1, read on the forward strand.
ATAATCAAC
>JAFAYS010000097.1 GCA_019240175.1 Chloroflexota bacterium
AAGATCGCGGCTTTATGATCGTGCCTGAGGTCGACGACGAGGTGCTGGTAGCCTTCGAGCACGGCGACATCAGCCGGCCCTACATCATCGGCGGGCTGTGGAACAGCAAAGATACCGTGCCGGTGCAGGCGGTTGAAGGCGGCAAGGTCGTTCATCGCGCGCTCAAAACCCGGCTTGGTCATCTGATTGAGTTCAAGGACGATGGCGGCCCTGGCTACATCCAGATCAAGAGCGCGGGCGGTCACACGATCAACATCAACGACACCGACAAATATATTCGCATCAAATCGCAGAGCCACACCGTCCTCCTCGACGATCAGGGCAAGGCGGTCAAGATCGAGTCGGCGGGCGATGTCGAGATCAAAGGCCCCGGCGGCAAGCTCACGATCACATCGAGTGGAGTGCAACTAACGTCCAATTCTGGGCTAACCGTTCAGGCTAACTCGATGCTGGACGTTAAGTCCAGTGCAGCGCTGACCATCCAAGGGGCAATGGTCAAGATCAACTAAGTTGCCAGGGCTTTCTGGTACCAGATAACCTGTCATTGTAGTCCAAAAAGGGGTACATATGAGTTTCCCAGCGGCTCGCTTAACCGATACTACCGCGACGGGCGATATTATCACTGGGCCAGGAGTTCCAAACGTGATCATCGGCGGGCTTCCGGCGGCAACCGTGAGCGATGCGACCACCGGCGCGTTCTGCACCGGTATGGTCACAATGGGCAGCGGTACCGTCCTGATTGGCGGCAAGCCCGCAGCCAGGGTTGGCAGCCAGTGCAACGGGGTGAACACCGTGGGCGCTCCAACCACCACGGTGGTTGCCAAAGGCGCGCCCACAGTGTTGATCGGCGGGTAGCGGCTAGCGAGCACAGGGAACAAACAAGATTGCGCTCGTTCCACGAGGCTTGCAAGCGTGCAGGCGAGCGAGCGCCAGCTAATACAAGCGGGTAGAGGTTCACTGTGACTCAACTGAGCGATATTATCGGCTCCGGTTGGCGGTTTCCACCAAACGTCGATGGCCGAGGCGGGATCGCGCTAGTCTCGCGCGAACAAGAGATCGAAGAAGCTATTGAAATTATCCTCAGCACGCCCAAGGGCCAGCGCGTCATGCGGCCTGAGTTTGGCTGTCGCATCCACGAGCTGATCTTCGCCCCGATGAACGCGGGCACGGCAGCCGCCGTCTCACACCATGTAAAAGAAGCCTTGGGCTGGTGGGAACCACGGATCGACGTCGAGGATGTTACTGTCGAGACCGATCCCAATAATCAATCGTGCTTGCTGATCTACATCTCATACCGTATTCGAGCCACCCATGATGAGCGAGCGTTGGTCTATCCCTTTTACACCATTCCGGGCGAGCCCTAGGCGCTGGTTCGGCCCATACGATCGCTTGCTTGTCTAGGAGATATTCGATGTCGCTGCCAACACCCAATCTCGACGATCGCCGGTTCCAGGACCTCGTGGACGAGGCCAAGCGGATGATCCCGCGCTATTGTCCGCAGTGGACTGACCACAACGTGAGCGATCCTGGCGTCACCTTGATTGAACTCTTCGCCTGGATGGTCGAGACGATGATCTATCGTCTGAACCGCGTCCCGGAAAAAAGCTATATCACCTTCATGGATCTGATGGGCGTACAGCTCCAGCCGCCCGCCGCCTCGCGCACCAAGCTCACCTTCTGGCTGGCCGCGCCGACCAACGACGCCGTGACAGTGCCGGTCGGCACCGAGGTTGCGACGGTTCAGACGGCCTCGGAGGCAGCGGTTAGCTTCAGCACCGACGCGGATCTGGTGATCCGGCCTGCCAAGCTCGTCGCCTGTCTGACCTCGCCCGACGAGCAGCTGTTCGAGGATCAGTTCTGGAAGCTGTCGGTGCCCAACCAGTCGTTTGTCGCCTTTAGCCACCAGCCACAGCCGGGCAATGCCTTCTACCTTGGCTACGAGCAGGATCACAGCAATCATATTCTGTCGCTGTGGATCGACTGTACGATCGAGGGTATCGGCGTCGACCCGACCAATCCGCCGCTCTCGTGGGAGGTCTGGAGCAACGACGGCTGGACTGAGGCCGAGATCGATCGTGACGAGAACGGCCAGCGCAACGACGAGACCGGCGGTCTTAACAAAAAAGGCCGCGTGGTGCTGCACCTGCCGCCGGGCATGACGCCGACCGAGATCGGCGGCAAGCGCGGCTACTGGCTACGCTGCCGGCACACGCCGCCGAAGCCGGGACAGCCCACTTACTCGGCCTCGCCGATGATCTACACGATCGAGTCGGGCTCGGTCGGCGGCATGATGACCGCGACGCACGCCCGCACGATCGTCGGCGAGATGCTGGGCCGCAGCGACGGGATGCCTGGGCAGGGCTTCCACCTTGAGGCCACGCCGGTACTGCCGCGTCAGATCCACGAGACCGTGGAAGTGCAAGAAGAAGACGGCACCTGGTGGCAGTGGGAAGAGCGCACGGACTTTGCGGTATCGATGCCACAGGATAAGCATTATGTGCTCGACAGCGTGAGCGGCGAGATCCGCCTGGGACCATTTATGCGCGAGCCTGACGGCACCGGTCGTCAGTATGGCGCGGTTCCGGCGCGCGGCAACATGATCCGCTTCAGCCGCTATCGCAGCGGCGGCGGCTCGCACGGCAACGTCGATACCGGCAAGCTGACCGTGCTCAAAAACGCCGTGCCGTATGTCGATAAAGTCACCAACCGCCAGCCGGCGATCGGCGGTCGTGACGCGGAAAGCCTGGAACGAGCCAAGCTGCGCGCGCCACAGCTCCTGCGCACCCGCGACCGTGCGGTGACGGCGGAGGACTTCGAGTATCTGGCCAAGCAGGCCTCATCCAGCGTGGCGCGAGCGCGCTGTCTCCAGCCGCGCGCCGTCGGCATGTCAAACACACCACCACCAGGCATCATCCAAATGCTGCTGGTGCCGGATCTTTCCAGCGCCGAAGGCCGTATTCTGCCCGAGCATCTGCGCCTGACCCAGGAGGCGATCCAGGAGGTGCAGCAGTACCTCGACGAGCGGCGCATGCTGACCACGATCATCAAGATTGGGCAGCCCGATTATATCTGGGTGTCGGTCGACGCCCGGCTCAAAGCCCGCCACGACTCCGATCCTGAGGTGGTGCGCCGCGACGCGATGACCAAGCTTTACCGCTTCTTGAATCCGGTCGTGGGCGGCACCGAGCGCAACGGCTGGCCCTTTGGCCGCGATCTGTACATCTCGGAAGTGTACGCTGTGTTACAGAGCGTTCCCGGTGTCGAGTACATCGAGCACGTCAAGCTCTGGCTGGAAGATAAACAGGAGCCGCAGGAGCGCATCTCGCTGCCACCCAACGGGCTGATCGCCTCGGCTGAGCACCGAATCGCAGTGGTATAACCGTTTATGCTAGAAACAATGGACTACGGCACGCTCACCTACACCGATCGGCAGGGCAACGACCAAAAGTTCAAGCTCCGCCTCGGCAGCATGACGATCGGTCGCGCGCCCGAAAATGAGATCGTCTTCGAGGATGAGCAGATCGCACGCTTTCATGTCCGGGTGCTCTGCCTGCCTGACGGCTGCTGGGCGATCAACCTGAGCAGCGATCCGACACTGGTGAATCAGGTGCAGATGGTGCCGAACGTGCGCACCATGCTGCGCGACGGCGACACGATCCATATTCGTGGCCACCGGGTGCGCTACAACGCTCGCCAGGTACTAGAGCAGCCATCGCCGGTGCTGCGGCCTGAGATCGCCGCCAAGATCCCGCAGATCGTCAAGGTCAATCCAGCGCCGCCGATGGTGCCGGCGGTGCGGCGACTGCGGGGCAACAGCGGCCCGCCGCGCATCCAGAAAAACTTCTACCATGATCACGGCTACAGCAGCTACATGCAGTACCTGCCGCCGGTGTATCAGGAAGACGATTTTCTTGGCCGGTTCTTGCTGATCTTCGAGTCGATCATCGATCCGCTGGAGCGCACCATCGAGCAGCTGCCGCTGTATTTCGATCCGCGGATGACGCCCGACTCGTTTCTGTCGTGGCTGGCTTCCTGGGTTAATATTGCGCTCAACGAGAAATGGACGATCGCGCAGCGCCGCGCGCTGATCAAAGCCGCGCCGGACCTGTATCGCTGGCGTGGCACGCGACGCGGAATGAGCGAGTACATCAAGCTTTACAGCGGCGTCAAGCCGATCATCGTCGAGCCGGAGCAGGTGCACCCCGACGATCACGAGCCGCTGCCGAACTATGTATTTCGTATAATCCTGAATGTTCCCGATGTGGAAGAGGTCGACCGCGAAATGATCGAGGCGATCATCGAAGCCGAAAAACCGGCGCATACGGCATATATTCTGGAGATTCACCAGGTAGACGTTGCGCAATCCTAGCCTAGCATCGCCCACGGCACATCGCGCGCCGGGAAAGGATCTTCTATCATGGATTACGGCTGGCTGCAAATCAATCATCGCGGTGGTATGCAGCAAGATATTCCTCTGCGGGAAGAGGTCACGTTTGGACGTGCCCAAGATAATGATGTGGTGCTCAATGAGTCCACGGTCTCGCCCTACCACGCGAAAATCGTGTGCGATACCACGGGCTGCTGGATCGTTGATCTAACGAGCGCCAATGGCACCTATGTCGACGGGGCGCGCCTCTTCAGCCAGCAGCCGCAAACGCTGACTGAAGGTACGGTTGTCCAGATCGGCAATACGCGCATCATTGCCTATCCCAGCGAGGTTGCTGCATCGGATGCTGAGCAGCCAGATCCGAATATCTCTACCGCGCCGACGCTCGCCGCGCCAGTGATTGCCGCGCCGTTTCAGCGCGCGACGCCGCCGCCGACTGAGACCTTTGTTAATCCATTTGCAACCAACACGCCACCCCCGCCGCCGGTGTATAGCGGCTCGGTGATCCCACCGCCGCCGGGTGGCGGCAGCGCCACCGCCACGTCTCAATCGGCCAACCTGACGCTGACGACGACGGATCTGGCCGCGCACGCCGGTGGTACGGCTTTTAGCTCGATCTTTGTCGTCAACCGCTCGACGATCGTTAATCGCATTGAGCTGGTCGTCGACGGCGTGCCGCCCTCGTGGGTGACGATCAAACCGAACGCGCTCTCGCTCTTTCCCGGCGGTCAGGGCGAGGCGCAGGTGCAGATCAGCCCGCCGCGCGATCCGAACAGCCGCGCCGGAGCGCACGGGTTCGAGGTAATTGCGCGCTCGGATCAGTTTCCCACCGAACGCACCGCCGTCACCGGCTCGCTGACGATCTTACCCTACAGCGAGTTTGCGCTCGACATTAATCCGCAGCAGCAGACCGGACGACTCCAGGGCACCTACGAAGTCGAGGTTTCCAACAAGAGCAACAGCGAGCATACCTTCCAGTTCGAGGGCCGCGAAGCCGAAAACGCGATGACCTTCCGCTTCCTGCCGCCGACGCTCAAAGTTGCGCCTGGCGAAGTCGCGACAGTGCGCGCGCGAACCAGGTTGCTAGCTACGCATTTGGTCGGCAAACCCAAGATCTATCCGTTTACGATCAATGTCGCGCCCGCCGATGAGTCGGCCTCGCCGCA
>JAFAYS010000216.1 GCA_019240175.1 Chloroflexota bacterium
CCGCCAGCAGCCAGAGCCGAAAAACGATGGTCCGATAACCGTTCAATCGAGAAGGATCTGTGTGATGCGACGAACATTGTCATGGTTGACACTCCTTACGCTGTTGTTAGGCATCCTTTCCGCATGTGGTGGCTCCGGCGATACGACCGCCGGCACGACCGGCACGACGGCACCGGCGACCGAGGCTTCTCCCGCCGCCTCCGCGTCCGGCGCGGCAGCTCCCGCCGCTGGTGGACAGAAGACCAAGCTGCGGCTGGCGACCTGGGCCGGCGTCGACGAGGCCAAAGAGCTTGACGCGATCCTGGCCAAGGTCAACGCCGATGCCGCAAACTTCGAGATCGTGCAGGAGCCCCAGCCAGCAGACTACTACACCAAGCTCCAAACCACGATCGCCGGTGGGCAGGCCGCCGACCTGATGTGGCTTTCGCAGGAGTACATCGCCGGCTACGTGGAGCGGGGCGCGCTGCTGGATGTGACCGAGTGCCTCAGCGCCAGCGATCAGCCCGCCGCCAAGCTCGACGATTACTTCCCGCAGGTGCTCCAGACCGCGCAGTTCAAAGGCCAGACCTACGGCCTGCCCTGGATCTCGCAGCCGGTGATCCTGTACTACAATCCCAAGCTCTTCCAGGATGCCGGCGTGGCCGAGCCGACCGCCGATTGGACCTGGGACGACTTCAAGAGCGCCGCCGAAAAGCTGACCAAGCCGGATCAGGGCATCTACGGCACCGCGTTCAACGACTGGCCGCCGATCCAGATGTTTATCTGGCAGGCCGGCGGCGAGGTCGTGAGCGACGATCTGATGTCATCGCCGATCGACTCGCCCGAAGCGATCCAGGGCGCGGAGTTCTACGGCGACATCATCTTCAATCCCAAGTACGCCGCTCCCGAAAACGTGATCAAAGAGCAGGGCTTCGGCGAGCTGGCCAAGAACGGCAAGGTCGCGATGTTCTTTGGCGGCGCGGCGGATGACCTGGACTACGCCCACACCAAAGATCCCAAGTTTGCCGAGCTCAAGGCCGCGCTGCCGCCCAAAGGCCCCAAGAATCGCACGACCTTTGCCTGGACCGCCTCGACGGTGGTCAACGCCAGCACCGCCGACAAGCAGGCCGCCTGCGATGGTTTGATCGCGCTGACCGAGGCGATCCACCACTGGAAGATCGTCGCGCCGCGCCAGTCGCTGGCCAACAAAGAAACGATCGTCGCCAGCGTGCCGCTCAAAGAAGCCTCGGCTGACGTGATCGTCGAGGCGGCCAAAGACATGCGCTCCTTCACGATCGTGCCGGCGCAGTCGGAGTGGGACACGGTTTTCTGGGAGCAGTTTAAAGATCCGCTCTTCCACGATAAGGGCTCGGCGGCGGATCTGGCCAAGACCGCACGCACCGAGCTGGAAGCCGTCCTTCAGAGTCCATAAAGACTCACACGTTCGCGTCAGGCCCTGCGCTGCTTACGGGCGCGCAGGGCCTCGCCTGCTGTACCGGTTGGGAGAAGGAGGCTGCATGCAACTCTACTGGCAAACCCTGGTCGACTATCTGCTTGCGGCAATCGGCATCGTCGCGGTGATGTTCGCCGTTTACTATCTGTTGCCGCGGCTGGGCGCGAAGAAAGAAACGGCGGCGGGCCTGGCGCTGATCATGCCCTGGCTGCTGGGCTTCTTGCTCTGGACGCTCTATCCGATCGGCGCGTCGCTCTACTATAGCTTCACCAACTTCAATGGCCTGCAAACGCCAAACTGGGTTGGCATCGATAACTATCGCCGCCTGCTGGCACCCGCGTCGTTCTTCTGGCCGTCGCTGCGCCTGACCCTACTCTATGGCGTGCTGAGTCTGCCGATCGGCCTGGGGCTCTCGCTGGCGATCGCGATGCTGCTGGCGCGCGACGTCAAAGGCATCGGCTTTTGGCGCACGATGTTCTACCTGCCGGCGGTGATTCCCTCGGTCGCAACCTTTATCCTCTGGCTCTGGCTGCTCTCGACCGACGGCCTGTTCAATCAGATCTTCAGCCCGCTCTATCGCCTGATCGGCATCGACAATCCCAGCTGGTTCACCGACTCGCGCTATGCGCTGCCGGGCCTGCTGATCATGAGCCTGTGGGGCGCGTTCGGGGCCAACACCGTGATCTTGCTGGCCGGCATCAAGAATATTCCTAAGCATCTGTATGAAGCGGCGGAGATCGACGGCGCGGGCGCGTGGGCCAAGTTCTGGAACGTCACGCTGCCGATGGTCAGCCCATCGCTGTTTTACACGCTGGTGCTGGGCGTGATCGCCGCCGTGAAGATCCTGGATGTCGGCCTGTTCGTTCGGCTGCCGCGCGAGTCCGGCACGTTTCTGGGCGTGCTGGTGTATCAGTATGCGTTCGGCACGCGCTCGCTGATGGGCTACGCCTCGGCACTCAGCTGGCTGATGCTGATCATTATCGCCGTGCTGACCGCGTTTGTGTTTCGCACCTCGGCGCTGTGGGTGTTTTATGAAGGCGAGAAGCGAGGCTAAGCTATGGCTGTGACAACCGCTCCCCGCGCTGAGATTCAGCCGGCCCACTCACGAGCGCGGCGCAATCTGATCGGCGATATGCTGGCCTACGCCGGGCTGCTGGTCGGCCTTGCGTTCGTGCTGATCCCGCTGTACTGGATGATCGCGACCTCGCTCAAGACTAGCAGCGCGCTGTTCTTGCTGCCGCCGCAGATCATCCCGGAGCCGGTGCAATGGCAGAATTATGTCGAGGTCTGGCAGCTGGTGCCGCTGGCGCGCTACTTCGCCAACAGCATTTTTATCACGGCGCTGGCGATGTTCGGCGAGATTCTGACCTGCGCGCTGGTCGCGTACGGCTTTGCGCGCTTCGCCTTTCCGGGCCGCAA
>JAFAYS010000324.1 GCA_019240175.1 Chloroflexota bacterium
CAGGGGTGAGGGCCTGCCCCACATAAAACCTCATCTTAGATTGATTCTGCAACCTCGCGCGCGCTTCTGCGTAAAACAAGCACATCAGCCACAACGTCATCGAAAGACCACTATGCGCAACTACACATTCTACACATTCATCCTCAGCGGCTTGCTCGTCGTCGCCGGCCTCGTATGCGCGCTGGCGCTCAACACCAAAATCACGCTTACCTGTGTCCGGGGCATGGATGATAAATGTGTGCTTTCGTCGGTGGGCAAATTCAGCTCCACGTCGCGCGAGATCAAGCTTAGCAACATCAGCGCTGCCAAAGTTGAGACTCATACCGCGAAGTTCGAGCGATCGTACCGACGATCATACTCTCATCGAACCACCTATGTCGTCGCGCTCATCACCAAGCAGGGCTCGATTCCACTGAACGAAGGCACGTCGTATTGGAACGAAGATCTGCTGCGCACTGCTAATCAGATCAATGCCTTTCTGGGCAATCGCGGCCAATCGTCATTGCAGGTCGTGCAAAAGAATGACGACGACGGCAAGTTGTGGGGCATGATCTTAGCAATGATGGGCTTCGTGCTGGGTAGATTCAGCCTCCGCTCTGAGGACTTAGATCGGCCCTGAGCGTAGTTAGCGCCGCCTGCCGCGTAAACCTCACGCACGCTTCTGTGACATCACACAGCCATAACATCATCGAAAGACTACTATGCGCACCTACTTGATCTTCACCTTCTTTTTTGGTGTTCTGCTCATCATTGCTGGAATAGCCTGCTTCTTTACGCTCGACGCCAACGTCACGCTTACCTGTGTGCGTGGCTCGAATATCGGCGACACTTGCACGCTTGCGTCAGTCGGGAAGTTCTACTCAACTTCCCAGGAGATCAAGCTCAGCGAGCTCACCGGAGCCACCTATGGCAGCCATACCAGCTTTATCAGCCGACTGGGCCGGCGCAGGGGGCCAACCATGTATCGTGTTGAGCTACAAACCAGGAGCGGACGGATTCCGCTGACCGAAGGCACGGCGACTTGGAGCGAAGAGCGGCGACGTATGGCGAATCAGATCACGAGCTTTGCGAAAGGTCGCTCCAAATCGTCGTTGAAGATCGAAGACATAGATCATGGCGCGGGATCGATGCTTGGTATGATCTTAGTGGTAGGCGGTATCCTGGTGGGCCGACACAGCATCACCAGCGCTGACGACTAAGCCATTCGCGCGGCGACGATGAGGTTTTCGCCAGCGCCGCGTGTGCTTCCGGGTGAAGCGACACATCAGTCACAACATCATTGAAGGATCGCCATGCGCACTACTCCGCTCTTGAGATTCTTGCTCGGCGGCATGCTCGTCTTTATCGGGATCGTCAGCTTCGTGCTGCTCAACTCCACAGTTACACTCACGTGCATCCGCCCCTCGAACATGCCGCATCAATGCGAGATCGTATCGACGGGGAAGCTGCGCACGTACAAACAGCAGATTCGGCTGGACGAGATCACGGGAGCGAGTATCGAAAAATCAACGGATTGGCTGAGGAAACGCGGCTCGCGCACGAACTACCGCGTTGTGCTGGACACCAAGGGCGGCCCGGTGCCGCTGACCGAGGGCTTTTCTTCGAACCTCCGCCAGCGGCAGCGCACCGTCGACCAGATCGCGGCGTTTCTGCGCAACCGCACGAAGCCGACCCTGGAGATCAAGGAGTCAGATGCCGGCATCGCGGTGATTGTCGCCATCGTCTTTGGCGCGATTGGTGTAACGCTGATTCGAAGCAGCCTGCGCTCATGGTAAGAGCTACGATTGCAGCTCGGCCAGCGCTTCCTGCGGTGAAATGTCGCGCTCGGCGCTCCTTAAAGCTTCAACATACGCGATGACGGAAGGGCTGCTATGCGACGAAAATACCTACAATCTCCTGGCATCCGCTTCGGCACCACGCTGATCATTATCGGAATCGTCAGCTTCTTCGTGATCAGCTCCAAAATCACGCTCACGTGCAGCCGTGGCTCCAATCTGCCCGACCAGTGCGAGGTCGCGACAGTGCGTTTGCTAGACATTCAGCGGCAGCAGATCTTCCTCAGCGACATCACCGGAGTCTCGACCGAATACAAGCAGGATTGGCTGGGAAGAAGACGCTCTAGAAGCACAGGCAAGCTTTCTCGCATTGTACTGGAAACCAAGCATAGCCCAGTACCAGTGACGACGTTTTATAGGAGCAGCCTGGGCATCGATCGCACCTTTCGCCATGTCCATGAGTTCATAAACGATCCCACAACACCGAGCTTAACGATCGAGAACTACGATATACGGGCCGGACTCATCGTGAGCATGTTCCTGGTATCGATTGGCATCGTGGTGGATGCGCGCAGCCGGCGCATACGTCGCGACCAGATATTCGGGCGCACCAAGCTTTCCTCCTAGGATTGCGGCTCGGCCAGCGCTTCCTGGCGGGCCTCGGCCAGCGGATAGCGCAGCGAGTATAAAAAGCCGATCAGTACGTTCTCGATGTTCAGCAGCAGCAGCAGCGTCGAAAGCGAGAGCGCGCGCACGGTTGCCTGCTCCGGCGCGATGTTGAGCACCGCGCTCAGCACCAGCACCATCGTCAGATCGCGGGTACCAACGCCGCCGGGCGAGGCCGCACCGACGATCGACAGGATCGCCACCAGCGCGATAAACGGCCCGATCGGAATCGGCGTATCCAGCGCCAGAAACAAAATATAGATGCGAATATAGGTCCAGGCCAGGCCCGACAGCGAGACCAGCGTAATGATCAGCAGCTGGCGCGGCGTGAGATGCAACCGCTCCAAACTGTCGCTGCCCATGCGCTCGCGCAACACCTTGGGCGTGACGCGCGGCAGCAGATCTTGTAGCACAAAGAGCCGCAGCCGCTGATTGCTGGCAAAAACTAGCCCAACCACCACCGCCGCCAGCAGCCCGACCACCACCGCCACGTTGAGCGCTTTGCCGCCCGGCAAAATATCCCAGAAGAAGTACAGGCCGGTCGCCGCCAGCAGCGCCGAGATGCCCACATCGAACAGCCGATCCACGACCACACTAGCCAGCCCGGTGCTCAGGGGATAGCCGCGCTTGCGCAGATACCAGGCTTTGACCGCATCGCCTGCCTGGCCGGGCGTGACCACACCCAGAAAAATCCCGATGCAGTAGAGCGCGGTCGCCTCGCGCAGCGGCAGCACGATCTGCCAGGCGCGCAGGATCAGCTGCCAGCGCACCGCTTTCAAGATCAGAAACGGCACCACCAGCACCACCGAAAGCGCGAATAGCCAGGGATCGGTGTCGAGGATCGTCGTCCACACGGCGCGCAGATCAACCGTCAGCAAAAAGTAGAGCAGCAGCGCCGGGCCAAGCAATCGCACGCCCAGACGCAGCAGCGGACGCAGCTTGTTCATCGTTCTCGCCGTCCTATCAGCCCCAGCGCCACGATCTGCTCGGCCAGCAGCCCAAACATAAACACCACGATCGCGCCGGTGAAGAGCGCCTGGGTCGCGCCCGGAATATGCAGCCAGCGCCCGCCGACAAAGACGCTCGCCAGGTAGGCCAGCAGGCTCAGCGTCAACATGATCAGGCTGACCGGAAAGAAGACCCGCAGCGGGCTGAAGAGCATCACAATCCGCAGAATGATCGTCAGGAACTTGAAGCCGTTGCGCACCAGCTTTTGCTGGCTCTGGCCGCCCGCGCGTTTGCGCGCCTCGATCGGCACAAACTTGATCGAGTAGCCGGCCTTAGCAAAGCAGAGCAGGCTGGTGGTCGGCCACGAGTAGCGGTTGGGCAGCAGATGCACAAACTCGCGGATCACATCGGTGCGCATCGCGCGAAAGCCCGAGGTGAGATCGGCAAATTCCATGCCGGCCACATACGAGGCGAAGCGCGCCAACAACATGTTGCCGATGCCGCGCGCCCGCGACGCGTGCGACTCCGCCGAGCGCACACTCACCGCCATCTCATAGCGATCCATGTACTGCAGCAGCCGCGCAATATCGGCGGGATTATGCTGTCCGTCCGCGTCGATGATCAAGAGCACATCGGTGCGCGTATTGCGGATCGCGGTTTTGATCGCCGCGCCGTTGCCTTTGTTGTACGGATGACGGACCACGCGCGCGCCGGCGGCTTCAGCCGCAC
>JAFAYS010000330.1 GCA_019240175.1 Chloroflexota bacterium
TCCCGATGGTTGCGCCGCAGCTTGCCCCGCACGCCACGACTATGCTGATCAATGGCTTTCGGGTAGCGCGGAGTGCCTTCGGCCCGGCACCAGCGATACCAAATCAATTTGTTGGCCGTCCTTCGCCAGATCCAAACTATGGCGCACACCATGTTATGGCAACCATCGACGGCGTCCAGATCAACGTGGAGGCTTTACTGATTCGCCTTTTCAGGCAAATGGGCGTTGGTGGCACGATTACGAACTTACAGTATATTGGGCAGTTCCAGAATCCTACTGCCCACGAGCTGATCGTTCAAGTGGAGTGGGCTGCATGCGGCACGGTGCCAGCCGCGCATTTCTGCATTACTGTTCCGCCGCTGGGCTGGTTCTAGCACGTAGTATGGACGTTTCTCAGCCTTGAGCCGACGCGCGGGATGCGGAGTCAGTACTGCGACTTCGTATCCTGCACCGGTAAAGATCACATAAAAACTCCCATATACCCGCCGCCAAATCTCCCACCGCACTACCTACCGTAGCATTGTTTTCCGCTTGCCATGATCAAGTATAATCGCCTCGCAGAAGGGTCTATTTCTTGATCGTGATGCGCGTCGCCGAGGCGCTGTTACACCCCAGCTTTGCGACGACGCATCCGAGCCAACGCCTCATTGCGGCACAGCATCGGTGAAGCAAGGTAGATCCCCGCTGGTTTTGGAGGAAAACTGTGCCACAAGCTTTGGCTGATCTCCTGACATCGACCCAATGGCTTGGCGCGATCGCCGCCGGGCTCTGCTACGTGGGCGCTGTGCTGGGCGTGTTTATTACCTTTCGCGTCTTGTCCTTTCCAGATTTGACGATCGAGGGCTCGTTTCCACTGGGTGCCGGCGTGGCCGCGATCTTTCTGATCAACGATTGGTCGCAGTGGCTTGCGCTGCCGATCGCGTTTGCGCTGGGCGGCCTGGCTGGCGCGGCCACAGCCTGGCTGGCGACGCGGCTGAAGATCAACGGGCTGCTGGCCTCGATCATCGTGGCGCTCGGCCTGTACTCGATCAATCTGCGGCTGCTCGGCCTGGGCACCGTCGATCGCGCGCCAACCGCCAACCTGCCGATCCCGATCTCGGGAGCACCATCGGTTGAGCGTGCCGTGCAGCCGCTCTTCACCGGCTTGAAAGGCGTGTGTCTGGCCGAGGGCAGCTGCATCAACGACGCCTACATCAACTACAGCGCGCAGGCCCTGATTTTTCTGCTCTTCGCGATCGGCCTGGTTGCGGCGCTCTACTGGTTTCTCAACACCGAGCTGGGCCTGGCGCTGCGGGCAACCGGCGACAATGAGCAGATGGTGCGGGCACAAGGCCTGAGCGCCAACACGCTTAAAATGATCGGGCTGGGCATCTCCAACGGCCTGATCGCGCTGTCGGGAGCGCTGATCGTCGCGCGCTTCGGCTATGCCGAGGTCAACCTGGGACGCGGCCTGATCATCACCGGTCTGGCGGCAGTGATTATCGGCGAGGTCGTCATCTCGCCGCGCACGCTACGTACCGCGCTGATCGGCGTGCTGGTCGGCTCGCTGCTCTACCGCATGTTTATCACCCTAGCGCTCAATAACACGCGCTCGATCGGCCTGCAAGAGACCGATCTTCAGCTGCTGACGGCCTGCATTGTCGTGCTGGCGCTGGCGCTGCCGCAGCTTCGGCGTCTGGTGCTGCCCCGGCGAGGCGTATGATGATTCAACTACGCGGAATCCACAAATTCTTTCATCGCGGCGAGGGCCACGAGGTTCATGCTCTGCGCGGCATCGATCTCGACATCGGCACGGGCGAGTTCGTGACGGTGATCGGCACCAACGGCGCGGGCAAGTCCACGCTGCTCAACACGATCGCCGGCGTGTACGCGCCCGAGGAAGGCACGATCGCGATCGCCGGACGCGACGTGACACGCCAGCAGGAGCACCAGCGCGCCGGGCTGATCGGGCGTGTCTTTCAGAATCCGCTGGACGGCACCGCCGGCTCACTGACGATCGAGCAGAACATGGCGCTGGCGCTGCGACGTGGCCAGCGGCGCGGCTTTGGCTGGGGCGTCACCCGTGAGCGCCGCGAGCGGTTTCGCGAGGTGCTCCAAAGTCTGGGGCTGGGACTGGAAGACCGGCTGCAAGCGCCCGTGCGGCTGCTTTCCGGCGGCCAGCGCCAGGCGCTCACGCTGCTGATGGCAACGCTGCAACGTCCGCAGGTGCTGCTGCTCGACGAGCATACCGCCGCGCTTGATCCGGGCGCTGCCGCCCAGGTTGAGCACCTGACCCGCCAGCTGATCGACGAGAACAAGCTGACGGCGCTGATGGTCACCCACAACATGCAGCAGGCGCTCTCGCTGGGCACGCGCACGCTGATGCTGCACGGCGGCCAGGTGATCCTCGATCTCCGCAGCCCGCAGCGCGACGGCCTGACCGTGCAAGATCTGATCGCTCATTTCGCACGCACGCGCAAAGAAGTGCTCGCCGACGACGAGCTGATGCTGACGTAGAAGAACCTAGAACCTAACGAGAACAAAGGAACAAGAGAACAAAGGAACAAAGCAGTACCGCATCTTCCCCCTCGCCTTCCGCAGAGGGAGAGGGGAAAGCCCGCAGGGCTAGGGGGTGAGGGCCTGCTTTCATCGATAGCTATAGTTCGCACAAGGAGTTTTTCATGCCACGTATCCGCAACTTCGCCGCCCTGCTCCTGACGCTGGCTCTGGTCGCCTGCGGCACGCCCGCCACGACCGACAGCCCGTCAAATAGCGCGACCACCGGAGCCGCGTCGAGCGCGCCCGCAGCCAGCGGCGCCGCCGAGGGCAAAACCTACCGCATCGGCATCGTCCAGCAGACCACGCACCCGGCGCTTGATGCCGCCCGCAAAGGCATCGTCGATGCGCTCAACGAGTCGGGACTCAAGATCGAGCTGACCGAGAAGAACCCGCAGAACGATCCGGCCACGCTGGCGACGATCACCGACGGCTTCCGCGACGAGAAGCTGGATCTGGTCTTCACCGTCGGCACGCTCCCGGCACAGGCGGGCTTCAAGAGCCTGTCCGGCTCGGGCATCCCGATGATCTTCAACACCGTCGTCGATCCCTACGCGGCGGGCGTCGCCAAGTCGGAGAGCGATCATCCGGGCGTGACCGGCATCCAGGCGCTGCCGCCGGTGCAAGAAGCCTTCGACCTGATGCTCAAGATGCAGCCGGAGACCAAGAAAGTCGGCAACATCTGGACGTCCAGCGAGAAGAACTCCGAGGTCGTCACCACGATTGCGCGCGAGTACGCCAAGACCAAGGGCATCGAGTTCATCGAGCGCAACGTGACCAAGGCCGACGAGGTACTCACGGCTGCGGAAAGCCTGGCCGCCGAGAAAGTCGACACCTTCCTGATCCTGACCGACAGCACCGTCGTCTCGGCGCTGGAGTCGGTCGTCAAGGTCGCCAACGACAACGACATCGGCCTGTACTGCGGCGATCCGGCCTCGGCGGGTCGCGGCTGCGTCGCCGGTCTGGGCCTCGACTACTACGACAACGGCTACATCAGCGCCAAGGAACAGGGCATTGCGATCTTGCAGGGCACCAAGCCGGAAGACCTGCCGATCCGCAAGCAGGAGAAGAAAGTGATCGCGATCAACACGGCTGCCGCTACCGAGCAGGACGTGACGATCTCGGATGAAGTTGCCAAGATGGCAACCCAAACCATCGACAAGATCACGCCCAAACAATAAACCGTTCAGGCGGCCATCCGCCGGTCGCAAACAGCCCGCCGGCGGATGAAAAATGGACGGATCGCGGTTGGCCTAAAGTACCACCCCTTGGCACGGCGACTTCAAGCACAGCTGATGGTCGCCGTGCTATACTTTGGCGCAGCCTTGCTAAGTGGTACACCCTATGCACACAACCACCAAGCCTCTTTCGATCAGTCGTGAAGCCGACGTGTATATCGCGATGGGCTATGGGCGCAATATGGCCTCTAGCCTGGGCTTCAACGACATCGAGCGCACCAAGATCGAGATCATGATCTTAGAGCTGGCTCGAAACATTTTGCGTCATGCGAACGGCGCGGGCGACATCACCGTTGAGATCGTCGAGCAGGAGCAGCGGCAGGGACTGCTGATCACCGCCCGCGACGACGGGCCCGGCATTCCCGACATCGCGCAGGCGCTGCAAGACGGCTTCAGCACCGCCGGCACACTCGGCGCGGGATTGCCCGGCGTTCAGCGGCTGGCCGACGCCTTCGAGATCGAGTCCGAGCTTGGCCGAGGCACAGTGGTTAAAGCGTGGAAATGGCACAACCCACCCATACGAGGAAGGCGATAAATGCTGGATATAGGTGTTGCCGAGCGGCCCAAGGCGGGAGCAACGATCTCCGGGGATAGCTACCTGGTCAAAAGCAACGGAAGCACGGATCTGGTCGCCGTGATCGATGGCCTTGGCGGTGGCACTGCCGCTGCCGAAGCGGCAAAAAAAGCCTACGACGCGATCGAGGCCAACGCCGATCGTCCGCTCGCGACAATTATGCAGGCCGCGCATCACGCCTGTCAGGGCACACGCGGAGCCGTCGTCGGGTTGCTGCGGCTGGATGTGGAGAAGCACGAGGCGACCTACGTCGGCGTCGGAAATATCGGCATCTACGTCGTCAGCAAGCATGTCATCAAGCCGCTTTCGCGCAACGGCATCGTCGGCTACCGCATGCCCACGCTGATGGAGCATAAAGCGACCTACGACAGCGGCGATACTTTTATTCTGTTTAGCGACGGCATCTCGATGCGCTTTACGGAAGCGCCGCTGATGCACGAGGGACTCGCGCCGCAGCCGCTGGCCGATCGGATTATGGAATTGTTTGGCAAGACCATCGACGATGTGACGGTTGTCGTTGCGAAAACGCC
The DNA here is from genome assembly GCA_019240175.1 of Chloroflexota bacterium. Classification (GTDB taxonomy): domain Bacteria; phylum Chloroflexota; class Chloroflexia; order Chloroflexales; family Kallotenuaceae; genus LB3-1. The sequence continues at coordinate 4,878 of JAFAYS010000330.1, forward strand.
GCGAATTGTCCCCTAAAAACCCCCTTATCAACACGGAACCTTGCAGCCGGAGCGCAGCTCCCGATCGTTGAACCTGGAACGCCGACTATGAGCGAACGCTTAGCCCACTGGCTAGAAACCCAAGAGTCCGAGATCGTGCCCCGTTGGGCGCGGCGCATCCGTGAGCGTGGCGTCAGCGACGAGCGGCTTGGCACCGCCGAGCTGCGCACCAAGTTCTTTGTGCAGGCCTACGCCGGTTTGATCGCGGCGGCTCGTGGCGATTACTCGGTGCTAACCGAGGCGCTCAACGAGACCACGCATCTGCGAGGCCGCACCGATCGCACGCTGCCGCAGCTGCTGGAAATTCCGTTTCAGCTGCGACGGCTGGCCTGGGACATTGCGCTGCAAGACGACGAGCCACAAGCGATTATGCAGGTGCTGGCCGAGCTTGAGCCGCTAACCGAGTGGATGGTCGGCGTGCTGTCGCGGCAGTTTGGGCAGGAGATCGAGCGGGCGCTGCGTGAGCGGATCGACGAGGCCGAGTTCATGGCCACGCAGCTGGCGATGGCGACCGAAGAGGCCGACCTTGTGGCGATGCGCGTCAACCGGCTGTTCAAGTTCTCACAGGCGCTCAGCAGCAGCCTTCAGCTCCACGATCTGGTCAATATCATCGGGCTGGAGCTACAGCAGGCACTCAACGCCGAGCGCGGTACAATCTGGCTGCGCGCCGATCAACATCTGATCAACGCTCGCGCCTGGGGCTACACGCAGCCGCTTGAGCTGGTACGCTACGCGCTGGAAGAAACCAGCCTGGTGCCGCAAGCCTTGAATCGCTCGACGCCCTGGCTGCTCGCCGACCCGTCCTCGACGCAGGATGGCGGCTGGGTCGATCCCAAGGAGGCGCTGCTGGCGCTGCCGCTGCTGGCGGGCGAGGATCGGCTGGGCGTGATCGTGATCCAGGGGCCGCAAGATAAGCTGAGCCACGAGCAGATCGCGCTGGCACAATCGCTGGCCAGTCAGGCGGCGCTGGCGCTGGAAAATGCCCGGCTGTACGAGCAGATCGTGCGCTTCAACGCCGAGCTTGAGCAGCGCATTCAGGAGCGCACGCAGGAAGTGCGGGCCGAGCGCGATCGTTTGGACCTGCTGTATGCGATTTCGAGCGCCGTGATCAGTACGCTCGACGTAGACACGATGCTCAACGAGCTGCTGCACGTGCTGGCACAGCGCATGTCGGTCAGTCACGGCTCGGTGCTGCTGCTCGACAGCGAGACCGCGCAGTTGGTGCGGCGCGCGACGCTGGGCGGCGGCAACAACAAAGAGATCAGCCATTTCCCCGTGGGCCTGGGCGTGGCCGGCTGGGTCGCGCAGCACCGCGCGCCGGTCTTGATCGACGACGTGGCCTTTGATCCGCGCTGGGTTGAGCCCAACGTTTCCGAGGGCGATCACAAGCATCATGGCGCGCTGCTGGGCGTGCCGATCATCGCCTCCGATGAGCTGCTGGGCGTGCTGATCCTGTCGCATCCCGAGATTGGCTACTTCAAGCTAGAGCACCAGCGTGTACTGACGGTGGTCGCCAACGAGGTGGCCAGCGCGCTGCGCAACGCGGATCTGTACCACTACATCAGCGAGCAGGCCTCGAAGCTGGCGCACATGGTGCAGGCCGAGCGCGCCGCGTCCAGCCAGAGCCAGGCGATCCTGCAATCGATCACCGATGGCGTGGTGGTGTGCGACTTCGACGGCCAGATCATTCTGGCCAATCCGATGAGCGCGCGCATTCTAGAGCAGCCGCTGGAAGAGCTGTTCATGGCCAACGTCCACGAGATCTTGCGCACCTTCAAGATCACCGGGCCGGAGCGCTCACCGCTCAAAGATCTGCTGTCCGATCCGCTGGACGAGCAAGGCCAGCCGCGCCAGTTCCATACGACCTTCCGCATCGGGCCGCGCTCCGTGGACATGGCGCTCGGTCCCGTGCTCTCCGAGAGCGGCGAGCTGCTGGGTGGCGTGGCCATTCTGCGCGACATCACCCGCGAGATCGAGTCGGATCGGCTCAAGACCGAGTTTATCGGCACGGTGAGCCACGAGCTGCGCACGCCGATGACCGTGATCAAAGGCTATGTGCAGCTGCTCGGCATGGGCTCGATGGGCGATCTGAGCCCAACACAGCGCCAGCTGCTGGACACGATCAAAGGCAGCGCCGAGCGCATGACCGCGATCATCAACGATCTGCTCGATATCACCAAGATCGAGTCGGGCAGCGTCGAGCTTGAGTTCAAGCCGATGCGCGTGCTGGATACTGTGAGCATGGCCGTCAGCAATCAGCAGACGCTGCTGACCAGTCGCGAGCAACAGCTGCGCATCGACGCGCCGATCGAGCTGCCGCCGGTGCTGGTCGACACGGTGCGCTTCCAGCAGATCCTGGACAATATTCTCTCCAACGCGATCAAGTACACGCCCAAGGGTGGCCAGATCACGATCGCGGCCCGGCAGATCCAGGGCAAGGATATTCCCGAAGAGCGGCGCGCGGGACTGGCACTGCGGCGATCCTACATCCAGCTCGATGTATCGGATACCGGCATCGGCATTGCACCCGAGGACCAGGAGCACATCTTCGAGCGCTTCTACCGCGTGGAAAGCGACCTCAAGGTGGAGGCGGGTGGCACAGGGCTCGGCCTGGCGATCGTACGACCGCTGATCTCGCTGATGGGTGGCCGGCTGTGGCTGGAAAGCGAGCTGGAAAAAGGCTCGACCTTCACGCTGATCCTGCCAACTGCCTCGTAAGTACATCGATTGCAAACAACAAAACGCAAGCACCCGTGTAGTCAGAGCGACTCGCGGGTGCTTGGTTTATGGCCTGGTCGTGATGTGGCGCAACCTATGATGTCGTGGTCGTGGGCAGAACACCTTCGTACCGCTGCCGCCGCTTGCCGCCCGTGGTGAGAAAGCCAATCCCAGCCACCGCCAGGCCAGCCAGCAAGGCCAGAAAGGAGCTACCGGCCCAGTAGTGCGAGCGCATATAGGCTGCCCAGAACGTTGGGCTGCCGAGCCCGCCTGTTGATTGGCTGAACGACCATGCCAGGTTGCTCCAATTCAGAGCTGCAATCCCACACAGCACCGCCACGATCCCACAGACTGACGGCCAGATCGTAATAACTCGCCGCGCCACAAACCCCTCGATGACCAGGCCTACCAGCAAGGCGAAGAAAGCCCACAGCCCCAGCCGCTCGGATCGTAGATGAACCTTCCAGAACTCGGTGCTACCTACGCCTACTTGCTCTGGGGCCAGCTGCCCAGCGATCTTGACCCAATTGAAAGCTGTGGCGGCAAATAAGATCGCGATGATCACGCTCACCGCCAGCCAGGGTGTTACACTAGGTCGTTTCATAATTGGCTCCTTCCTGAGCAGTTGATCGAGTATGTTGCAGGAATTGCTGCTTCATGTATTAAAATGTGTAGCGGCGCTTTCTCTGCCGAGCGCCTTGTGGCATTAAATACAAACGCCCCGGTTGATCCCAGGGCGTCGCTGTTGCTAAGTCATTTATTGCAATTGAATATCCGGCCCGACGAGCAGCGGTTTGCTGATGCGTCCGCGCTCGTCACGGAAGCGCACATACACTTTGCGCTGCTGATCCGGCTGCCAGTTCCACACGCGCACCTCCACGAACGGCTCCCACACGGCATCGCGGAAATCTTCGCGGTTCGAGAGCTGCATCTCGACATGCTCGCTCAGCCACATCTCGCGCGACTGCCCGCCGCTGGGCTCGGGATCGATGCCCTGAAGCTGCCAGCCCAGCACCGCCGCCGTATCAAAGGCGGAGCGTACATCGGCGACAGCAGTGAGCGGCGACTGAA
>JAFAYS010000418.1 GCA_019240175.1 Chloroflexota bacterium
ATCAGTCCTGCGCGGCGATTCTGGCGCAGGATCTTGGCCTTGATCCCATGCCCGAGACCCAGGCGCTGTATCATCGCATCGCCGGCGATTCCGACTAACGCCGCGTCAATGCGGCTCCGAGCAATCGATCATCCAGGGTGGCAGGTCACCATCGATCAGCCGGGCCGCGTCGGCGCTGTCGGCGTGGTGGCAGGCCAGACGTTTCGACGGAGCAAATCGCGTCGCGCTGTGGCTCGTCGGCTGGTCGAGCTGAGCCAGCATCCGCTCAAGCTCGGCTTGCAGCACCGCGAGCTGTCGCTGATAGCGCAGCGCATCACGTCGCGCGCTCTGTAGCTCCTGAGAGTCGCGTCCCGCCGCCTCGGCCTCGGCAACCTGCGCCAGGATCGCGCGCAGGGCCGCATGGAAATCGTAGCTTGATTCTGTTGTCATCGCGCAAATGTACCATACGAAGAACCAAGAACCAAGAACCAAGAACCTAGGAGAACAAAAAGAGGCTCCGATCCTTCCCCCTCGCCTGCGAAGCGGGAGAGGGGGTGCCCGCAGGCGGGGGTGAGGGCCTGAAACCCTTTTGTTCCTTTGTTCCCTTGTTCGTTTGTTCTCTTGTTCGCCCGCGCTGCTAGCTGGGGTATATTAAGCATATAACTCATGCAGCGATCAGCGCATCCACCGCGATGCAAGGAGAACATGATGCATATTGGCGCAGTCTTTCCCCAGACTGAGATCGGCACCGATCCCGGCGCAATCCGTACCTACGCGCAGTCGGTCGAGGAGATGGGCTACCGGCATATTTTGATCTACGATCATGTGCTGGGCGCATCCACTGCCAAGCGCCCCGACTGGCGCGGCCCCTACACCAGCGAAACGCTTTTTCACGAGCCGTTTGTGCTTTTCGGCTATTTCGCCGCCTGCACCCAGCAGATCGAGCTTGTCACGGGCGTGATCATTTTGCCGCAGCGCCAGACCGCGCTGGTCGCCAAGCAGGCGGCGGAGGTCGACGTGCTGAGCGGCGGTCGGCTACGGCTGGGCATTGGCGTGGGCTGGAATCCGGTGGAGTTCGAGGGATTGAACGAGGATTTTGGCAATCGCGGGGCGCGCAGTGAGGAGCAGATCGAGGTGCTGCGCAAGCTCTGGACCGAGCCCGTGGTGACGTTCAAAGGGCGCTGGCATCAGATCGATGCGGCGGGCATCAAGCCGCTGCCGGTTCAACGGCCCATCCCGATCTGGATCGGCGGTGGCGCTGAGAAAGTGCTTGAGCGCACGGCGCGCATCGGCGACGGCTGGTTTCCCCAGATGCCGCCGGACGAGACCGCGCGCGAAGCGGTGCAGCGGCTGCGCGCGTACGCCGAAGCTGCGGGTCGCGACCCCAACACGATCGGCATTGAGGCGCGGCTCAGCATCGGGCGCGTGCCGGAGAGCGGCTGGCTCGCATATGTCGAGGGCTGGCGTGAGCTGGGCGCGACACATCTCAGCATCAACACCATGGACGCCGGTCTGCGCTCACCGCAGGAGCACATCGATGCGCTGCGGCACGCTAAGGCCGTGATCGGCTTTTAGCTGGCGAGCAGAGCAGGGACGGAGCGGCTGCCGTCCCTGCCGCTACGGCTAGGCGTCTTCTTCCAGCAGCGTCATGCTGACAAAGCCAAGCTGATCCGCGCGATGCGCCCACTGCGGATTGCCGCTGATCAGCTCACCAATCACGACCTCATCGACCGCGAAAACATCGTCGCGATGCAGCCGCGCCTCGCCCTGAAGCGCATCGCGAAATTGCGTGCCGGGACCTTCACGTGTGCGCGCGACCTCAACCAGCACCCGATACCACCTGAGATCCGGCTCGGGCTGCCCAAAAAACTCGCTCAGCGCGCCGCAGATCGCCTGGCCCGCCTGATCCGCGAAGTTCTCCTGCTGCATGATGCGCAGATCCTTGGGCGAGCTATACGCGCCAACCTCGACGATCATGCGCCGGCAGTGGACGCGCAGCTTGGATGTGACCTCGAAAACGCCGAGTCGCGCGTGCAGATCCTGAAAAACATGCGTTTTGCGCTCCGAGAGCACGCCGGTGCCGCGCAGGGGAATATCGGTGGCGTTGCGCAGCGCGTGTGAGATCATTGGCCCGAGCGTATCGCGTACAATCGCGTCCGTGTCGCTGCCCGCGTCGGGGAAGATCGTGAAGCAGCCACGACCGGCATCGCCTCTGCCGTTGTCTTCGGCGTGTACTTCCAGAAAAACATCGGCGTTCCAGCCCTCGTGCGCCCAGTCCACGACGGTTTGCGCAACCTGTCGCAGACCACCGCGAAAGATGCCCATACCATCCTCGGGCGTCACCACCCGCACATCAAAGCCCTGGTCGCGGCAGTGCTTCGCCAGCGCCTTGGTGATCGGCCCAACCAGCTCGATCTCCGTTCGGTTGCCGCCAGTCAGGCTATGATGACCGGCGCTCAGTGCGATCTTTGGCATAGTGTGTACCTCTTACCGACGGTGCTTGCCGCGCTTTGTGGTGTGTCGGCGCGGCTTGCCGCGCCCTTACGGC
>JAFAYS010000437.1 GCA_019240175.1 Chloroflexota bacterium
GAGATCGAAAAAGGTTTAGGAAGCGAATATGAGCCGTTTTGACGAGCTGCGGATTTTTAGCAGTACCGGTCACCCAAAGCTGGCCGAGGCAATCTGCTCGTATATTGGCGTGCAGACTGCCGGGATTCATGTTGAGAAGTTTCCCAACGATAATATTTTTGTCAAGCTTTCCGAAAGCGTGCGCGAGCAGGATGTGTTCATCGTGCAGTCGCTACACACGCCGCTCAGCGATCGGATCATGGAGCTGTTGCTGACGATCGACGCCTGCAAGCGCGACTCGGCGGGCCGTATCACGGCGGTGCTGCCCTACTACGCCTACAGCCGCACCGACAAACGCGATCAGCCACGCGTGCCGATCAGCGCGCGTCTGCTGGCCGACATGATCGAGGTGGCCGGCGCGAACCGTGTGCTGACGCTCGACCTGCACGCCGGGCAGATCCAGGGCTTTTTCCGCATCCCGTTCGACGAGATGAGCGCAATGCATCTGCTGCTTCAGCGTGTCCGTGAGCTGGATCTGGAAAATGGGGTGGTGGTCGCGCCGAGCCTGGGCTTTGCTAAACGTGCGCGCAACTTTGCCGAGCTGCTGGGCATGCCGCTGGCGCTAGTCGAGCGCCGCCACGATCTCACCGGCAACGAGGTAACACATCTCAATCTGCTGGGCGATGTGACCGGTCGCACGTGTATCATTGTCGACGACGAGGTTGCCACCGGCACGACGATGCTGCGCGTGGCTGAGCTGCTCAAAGCCAAAGGTGCGGATCGCTTGATCGCCGCGACGATCCATCCGCTGCTGTGCGACGGCGCGATCGAGCGCTTCAAGCAAGGCGCGATCGAGATGCTGATCACGACCGACTCGATCCCGCATCCTGAGGAGACGTGGAGCGGCCTCAAGGTTTCGTCGGTCGCGCCGCTGCTGGGCGAGACGATCCTGCGTATCCACAAGGGCATCTCGGTTGGCGCGATGTTCGCGGATGGTCACGCACAGCTTGGCCGCTGGTAAGCACCAAATTCGGGCAATCCGGCTGGGTGGCGCGTCGATTGACGCGCCATCGACGTTTATGTAGATAAGGATCAGGTCGAAGGGCTTAAGATGAAGTGGCCGCGCTCCCGCTCCGACAATTCGTCTGACAGACCAGGCAGGCTGCCGCCGCCCGCGCTGCTCGACCGGCTCTATCCGCGCGTGCTGGGCTTTGCCTACCAGGTGCTGGGCGACGCCGAGTTGGCAGCGCAGTCGGCAGAGACGATCTTTGTGCGACGCGATCCGCCCCAGAATGAGGTTGCGGTCTGGACGGCAGCTATCGCGACGATGCGCAGCTATGTTGCGCGCGGCTTTGTGGTGCGTCCACTGGTGCCGCAAACCCAGAGCTGGCAGACCGATCTGCTGCGGCGCTTGGCGCAGCTAGAGCCCTTGGAACGCGCGCTGCTGCTTTTGCGGTATCATGAAGATCTTGAGCTGGAAGATCTCGCGCAGGTGCTGGGGATTTCGGAAGATGAGCTGCGCAAGCAGGTGGCGCTGGCGCGAGGTAAGCTGCTGGATCTTCCAAATGTGTGATGGTTAGTTGTACCGATATTGAGCCACTGCTCTCCGATTACGCCGACGGCATCGCCGATGAGCGCGCCCGTCGGATCGTCGAGCGCCATGTACAGCTGTGTACACGCTGCCGTCAGCGCGTGCAGGCGGCGCATCAGGTCGCGCAGCAGCTCCGACGCTTGCCGCTGCTGCCTGCCGGCGTATCGAGCCGTGCGGCACGCTTCAAGCGGCGACTAGAGGCCCGAGCCACACGCGATCCGTGGCGGCTTGAGCACTACCCGTTCTTTGTCTCGGCGCTGCTGGCCTCGCTGCTGATCCTGATCACGCTGCTGGCGCTCTTCTACCTCGGCATCTGAGCGCTAGCGCCTGGGGTCGCGCCGCTCTCCGGCGATGGGCGTCTCGTCGCCCCGCAGCAGCCGCACAATCTCGTCGTCACGCCGCCGGTTCGCCTGATTCTCGTTGAGCGAGGCCATGCGTCGCTCAAGGTCTTCCTCCTCCTGCGACTTGTTCACCTGGGCCTCCCAGTAGCGCCGGATCGTCAGAAACACCATCACCAGCAGCGCCGCCACGACCACAAACACGATGTTCAGCATCTCTTGGCTCATGGTACCAATCCTTATCTTTC
>JAFAYS010000473.1 GCA_019240175.1 Chloroflexota bacterium
CCGATCGCGCTGGGCGAGGCGACGCGGCTGGTGGAATATCTGGTCGATGGCCGCAAGCGCTACGTCGCCGAGGTGCGGCTGGGCATCACCACCACCACCGAAGACGCCGAGGGCGAGATCGTGGAGGAGCAGCCGGTGCCGGCGCTCAGCCCCGACGACCTGACGCAGGCGGTGCAGCCGTTCATCGGCACGATCCAGCAGGTGCCGCCGATGTACTCCGCGATTCAGATCGCTGGCCAGCGCATGTACGATCTGGCGCGTCAGGGCCAGACGATCGCGCTTGAACCGCGTACCATCGAGATCGATCGGATTGAGGTGCTGGATTGGCAGCCACCGATTGTGACGCTGGATGTGGTCTGTGGCAAAGGCACCTACATTCGCTCGCTGGCGCGGGATCTCGGCGCGGCGCTGGGCTGTGGCGCGCATCTGGCTGGACTGCGGCGCACACAGGTCGGGCCGCTGGGCATTGAGAGTGCCGTGCCGCTGACCACGCTGCTCGACGATCCGAGCCTGCTCGCGCAACATCTTATGCTGCCGGATACAGCCATCGCCGATTGGCCACGCGCCGATGTAGACGAGGCCACGGTGCGCCGGATTCGCAACGGCCTGGCGGTGCGGCTGCGCGTCGACGGCGAGTTTGCGCGGGCTCACGCCCCCGACGATCGTCTGGTAGCGCTGCTGCGCTTCGACTCGGGGCTGTGGCAGCCGTTCAAGGTGTTCAACTGGGGATAAGGCGCGGGCATGCGCTTATTCGCTGCGCCGCCGGGCGCGGTACGCGCGGGCTTTGAGCCGATTGCCGCAGATCGTGGTTGCGCACCAGCGCCCCGACCGATTCTTTGAGATATCATAAAAGGCCCACTGACAGCCGTCGTTGAAACAGGCTTTCAGCCTGGGCCACGTTCCCTCGTGCATGGCCGCCACAATCACGCCCATGATTCGCCCGATCACGCCGTCGACGCCACCAGCCGCCGGCTCCAAACGCGCATCACCGGTTTCCTCAAAGACAACTTGGAGCGTCGCCGTCCCGATCAGATCCTGAAGCGCGGCTGTGCTTCCGGCTGCCAGCGGATGGCCGTTGTTGGCGCGCAGCAGCGATCGCAGCGCCTCGCGAAACTGCTGCATGCGACTGAGATCTGCTTCCCGCAACGGGTGGTCGCCGCGCAGCAGCTCATGCGCCACGAGCCAGGCGCGCAGATCCTCGCTCGTCTGCCATTCCTCACCATCGGCCTCGATGTTTTTGGTATTGATCAGCGCTCGCACCAGCTCAAGCTGGCCCGGCGCGCGATGAATCGCCAGCGGCTCCATGCGTATTTTCCTGCTTGCTCTCGGACTCTCCCAGTATACCAAACCTGCGCGTAGCTGATGCGCCGCTGCGATCCTCAGAATCTCGCCTCTACATCACTATCAAAAACTCTTGACACGTGACGATCACTAGCATACACTGTTTGCCAGTGTCGACACTAGCATTATCATTTTGATCGTGATGCAGCTCGAAAGCAGATTCGACCGAAAAAGGCAAGCAAGGAGGACAGGCACGAAAAGCAGCTTTGCATCTTTGGCGGCGCATCGGCGCTGTAGCTCGTCCAGATGTTGATTCAGTTCAAGGAGGCTATGCATGAAGCGAAACACGTTTAATCTCCTGACCCTTCTGATGATTGCCGCAGTGCTGGCTGCGTGTGGAAGCACGCCCAGCGGTAGCAACCAAGCAGCCACCCCAACACCATCCAGCTCGTCCGCCAGCAATGAAACGGCAACCCCAACACCATCCACAGCTTCACCAGCACCTTCGAGCGCTGAGACGGCAACACCGTCGGCCAGCGCAACAGAAACCGCAGCCGCTGAGGAATTGCCGGATGTGAGCGGCCTCGATCTCGGCACAATCAAGATCGTCTCGCATAGCCCGCTGTCAGGGCCGCAATCGCAGTTCGGCGGCAACGCGCGCAACGGCGTGGAGCTGGCGATCGAGCAGCTTGGGCAGCGCATGGGCTTTAAGGATCTTCAGATACGGCCCGAGGATGACCAGGCCACGCCCGACATCGGCGCGGGACGAGCCAACGATCTGGTGACGGATCAAGATGTGTTCTGCGTAGTTGGCCATATCAACTCGGGCGTAACGCTGGCCGCGCTGCCGACCTACCAGAACGCGAGCGTGCCGATGATCACGCCGTCGAGCACCAACCCACGTATCACCGATGAGTTCAGCGGCACAGCCTACCGCCTGGTTGGTCGCGACGATGTCCAGGGCGTGGTTGCGGCAGATTTCGCCAAACAGCTGGGCGTTGGGAACGTGTACGTGATCAGCGACAAAACTGCTTACGGCGAGGGCCTGACCTCGGTATTCCGCCAGCGCGCGGAGGAGATCGGGCTGAACATCGTCGGCTTTGAGGGCACCGAGGAAACGTCGGCCTTCGATGCGGTGCTCACGCCGATTCTGGCGGCCAATCCGGATCTTGTCT
>JAFAYS010000531.1 GCA_019240175.1 Chloroflexota bacterium
GCCGCCGCCCACGCCCGCCGCGCCCACACGGTCACGCTCCGACGGCCAGGCGCGGTCGTCGGGATGCGTGTGGTAGCAGCCGACCACATCCAGATCCTGGCGGGAGGCTGTGCGCTGGGCCTGCAAATACGCACGTGGCGGAATATAAAAACGATCGCGCAGTGTGTGACTGGTATCATCCTCGGTCAGCGCGACATCGCTGGTCCAGGTATTCTGCACCGGCAGCGCTTGCAGCGCCACGCGCCGCCCGTCTTCGATCCGTCCGATCAGCAGGCCGCAGCACTCATCGGGATAGCTCGCGCGGCCCTGCTCATGGATCACATCCAGCGTCGATCGCGATAGAACCAGCATACTCGCTCCACTACATCCCGTCGCCGTCGCGACACTCGTCGTCGGCCTCGTCCCAAAAGCGATCGCTGAGATACTTGGAGGCGCTGTCGCACAAGATCGTCACGACCACGCCGGCCTCAAGCTGCCGCGCCACTTTGAGCGCTGCCGCAACATTGCCAGCCGCCGAGATACCCACCAGCAGCCCTTCGACGCGGCCCAAACTGCGCGCCATCGCGTACGCTTCCTCAGTCGTCACCTCAACCAGGCCGTCGGGAAAGGATGGATCGTAGATGCCGGGCACAAGCTTGGTCGTCGCCATGTGCTTCACGCCTTCGATCGCGTGCATGCCGCTGTCGGGCTGCATGCCCAGCAGCTGCACGTGCGGCCCAAGCTCGCGCAGCCGCCGGCCAGCACCCATAAAGGTGCCGCTGGTGCCGAGAGCAGCCACAAAATGCGTGATTCGCCCGCCGGTCTGCTCCCAGATCTCGGGGCCGGTCGTGTCGTAGTGGGCCTGAACGTTGGCGGGATTATTGTACTGATCGGGATAGAAATAGCGCTCGGGATCGGCGGCGACCAGCTCACGGATCGTGCGGATCGCGAGATCCATGCCGTCCGCCGCATCGGTCAAGATCATCTCAGCGCCAAGCGAGCGCAGGATACGCTTACGCTCAGGGCTGGCGTTTTCGGGCATCGCGATCGTGACGCCGTAGCCCAGCGCCGCCGCGACGGTGGCATAGGCGATGCCGGTGTTGCCGCTGGTAGCGTCGGCGATGCGCATGCCGGGCTTGAGCGCGCCGGATCGCTCACCATCGCGGATCATCCACAGCGCCGCGCGATCCTTGACCGAGCCGCCGGGATTGTACCATTCGGCCTTGGCGTACACCTCGACGTTCGGCGACAGATCCTCGGCGATAGCACGCAGCCGGATCAGCGGCGTGTTGCCGACCAGATCCAGCAGTGAGGCTGCGCGTCCAGACGACGGCCTCTGCTGCTCCTTGAGCGATGAACTCACGATCGTCCTCTTCTCATTGCTTACTAAATATAAGTTCTACAACCAACAATGTCAAGAAAAGCCAACATACTGTTCTTTACAAATCCTTGCACACTGCCACCCTCGATCCGCGATGGATCTCCGCCAGATCGCCTGCCCACATGTGCGCCCAACGACCAATTGCAGCACGATCGCGGCATGATACAGTCGCGCATACAGGTAGTTTACTCTCAAATAGCGCCTTTTTTCCTGGAGGAGATACAGTATGGAAATCGCAATTCTGCTCTACGAGGGCGTCACGGCGCTCGACGCGATCGGCCCGCACGAGGTTTTTCGCCTGGTTCCCGGCGCGACTGTGCGCTTCGTGGCAACTGAGCGCGGTCCCAAGCGCGCCGACGGCAGCTTTCTCAGCCTGATCGCTGAGCATACGCTGGATGAAGTTCCCACGCCGGATATTCTGGTCGTGCCCGGCGCGACGAATCCGGCTGCGCTGCTCAACGATCGGCACGCGCTCGACTGGATTCGCGCGGCGCATGAGCACAGCACCTGGACCAGTTCGGTTTGCACCGGCGCGCTGGGACTGGGCGCGGCGGGAATCCTGCAGGGCAAGGCCGCGACCACGCACTGGCTGGCGCTCGAAAGCCTGAGCAACTTCGGCGCGACGCCAACCCACGAGCGCGTGGTGCGCGACGGCAAGATCGTCACGGGTGCGGGCGTTTCTGCCGGCATCGACATGGCCCTGACGCTCACCGGCTGGGCCTTCGGCAAAGAGGTCGCGCAGCAGATCCAGCTGATGATCGAGTACGATCCGCAGCCACCCTTCGACGCTGGCTCGCCCGACACCGCGCCGAAAAAGATCGTCCAGCAGGTGATCGACTTCTACAGCAATTAATCGGCTGGAATGAGCGCACAAACGTTGTTGTGCGCTCGTGTACGATCATGCTCTGTGATATATGGCTTACATCGCTGCGGGGAGCGCATACGATGACGGAAGCGGATGACCCAATCTGGAATGGCTTGCACTTGACAACGCTAGACTTCAGAGTCGGTGTAGCGCAGCAGATTCTTGGTCTTCCACCCGAGCTTCAACATCTGGACTGTGAAGACTGTAACCTTGATTCGCTCACGCCGCTCTTCCGGTTTCGCGATCTCCGTGTCCTGAATATCTCCAGCACACGAATCACTTCGCTTGAGGATATTGGGCACTTTGCGCAGCTTGAGCTGCTGTACGCCGATTTCTGTTCCATTGCGCAGCTTGCCCCTTTAACCGCACTTTCCAAGCTGCGTGCGCTGGATCTGTGTTGTTCCTTTGTAGACTTTCACGACATGACACCCTTGGGTCAGCTTGCATCCTTAGAACGCCTCTACCTGGCAAGTACATCGATTGATAGCATTGGCTGCTTGTTTGCGTTACCACGCTTAAAACTCCTGAGCGTGGCGAACACGTTTGTTTCACAAGCAGAGATTGCAGCGTTTCGCGAGCAGCGACCTGATGTCGAGCTATGGGCATAGCTCTGGAAGACTACCTCTGAACTCCGCGATCGCGGTCCTTTGCTTCCATGATTCGGCCTTCTGCGGCATAATCTGAGGGAAGAAAGGACCGCATCATGTTGACGCATCTTGATCATCTGGTGATTCTCGTCACCGATCTCCCGCAGGCCGTCGACGATTACACGGCGCTCGGATTCACCGTCACGCCTGGCGGCACCCACGCCGACGGCCTCACGCACAACGCGCTGATCACCTTTGCCGACAGCACCTACCTTGAGCTGATCGCGTTTGTCGATCCGGCCAGCGCTGGCGATAACACCTGGGGCTGGCGGCGCTACCTCGACGCGGGCGGCGGCCTGATCGACTACTGCGTGGCCTCGGATGACCTGACGACGGACGTGGAGCGCTTACAAGCACAGGGCTTCACCATGCAAGGACCAACGTCGGGCGGTCGCAAACGGCCTGACGGCCAAGAGCTGCGCTGGCTGAGCGCGAGCTTCTGGCAAGCCGGGCGCGAGCTGCCGTTTCTGATCCAGGATCTGACGCCGCGTGAGCTACGTGTGCCGGGCGGAGCCGCTGCCCAACATGCCAATGGCGTGACCGGCATTCATGAGCTCACCATCGTCACCGCCGACCTCGATCGTAGCAGCGGCAGCACGGCCAAGCTGACCGACAGCGCGGAAACGCCGTTTAGCGCCGATCGTCGGCGGGACGCGCAGGTTGCCTCGTTTACCATCGGCGCGCACACACTCGTCTTTGCCGAGCCCGCCAATCCACACAGCCCACTGCAAGCGCACATCGAAGCCATCGGGCTGGGACCATACGAGATCACGCTGGCTAGCGAGAGCGACAGCGGCGCGCTGCTAGATCGCAGGCTGACGCACGGCGTGGAGATGAGGATCGCGTAGCGAGGGAACAAAGGAACAAACGAACAAGGGAACAAAGAAGAACCAACGGAAGAACCTAGAACCAAAGAAGCGAACAAAGAACAAAGAACAAAGAACAAAAGAAGTACCGAAAACCCCCTCGCCTGCCGCAGCGGGAGAGGGGGCGATGCAAAGCATCGGGGGTGAGGGCCTACTCCCCGCCTCACCTCAGTGTATGTTGAATGCCGCGCAGCGGGATCAGCAGCCAGTCGGGCCGATTGTTGAGCTCGTAGCGCAGCTCGTAGAGCGCCTTTTCCAGCTCAAAGACCGCCAGTGCCGCCCGAAGCAGATCCGGCTGCTTGGGCACGAACGCCGCGCCGCTCGTCGTCTCGGTGTAGCCGGCCAAAAACGACTCGCGCGCGCACTGCTCCCACGCGGTCGCCCAGGACCCGAGCTGCGCCTCGATCGCCTCAGCATCGCCGGATTGCTCATCGCGCGCGGCCAGCAGCCCGGCGTGCGCGGCGTAGCTGAACGATCGCAGCATACCGGCCACGTCCTTCAGCGGCGAGCTATGTGCCCGACGCTCGGCCAGGCTACGCAGCGGCTCGCCCTCGAAATCCAGGATCAAAAAGCCGCGCTCGCTGACCAGCACCTGGCCCAGGTGATAATCGCCGTGATAGCGCGTGATCGTCACGCCAGCCTCGGCCAGCGGAGCCAGATCATCAATGCGCCGCTCGATCTCCGAGCGATCGTTGAGCAGCGCGCGCACCGCCAACTGCTGCTCGTCCGGCAGATCCGACGCGCGACGTTGGAGATCGTCGAGCATCATCGCGGCATCGTCACGAATCGCCGACTGCCAGGTCTGCACCTGCTCGATGGTCAGTGGGCGCGGCGCGAAGTCCGGGTCGTCAGCGTCGCGTGACAGCGCGAGATGCAGCTCGCCGGTGAGCGCTCCCAGCTGGCGGATCTCGTCAAGCTGCCGCGCCGCCAGCCGCCGCGTCGTAGTGTCACGATCGGCATCCGACGGATCGAGATCTCGCGCCTCAGCCAGAAACTCGCCGAGCAGCTTGAGCGTGTGCTCCCAGGCGTCGCCCTCGTTGGCCACGAAGCCTTGCAGCAAACCCAGCGAGTGCGCGGTATCGTCGGCGCTCCTGTAGTCGATGCTGCCAAGCATGGCCGGCGTATGCTCAAAGCCGGCGCGCGTCGTCAGGAAGCGCGACACCTCGACGTCGGGATTGAGCCCGGCGACCACGCGGCGAAAGCACTTCAAGATCGCCTGCCGATCATAGATCACCGACGTGTTGCTCTGCTCAGCCGTCACCAGCCGAATCTGCTCCAGCGGCGGCGGCGAATCCCGGAGCGCGGACTCAGGCTTGAAGATCAGCCCGCCCTGTTCCAACGCCAGCTCGCGCCCTGCGATCAAATGCTCCATCAGCAGCCGCTGAAACGCTGTGAACTGAAACGCGTCGTGCAGATACCACTGCGTACCGTCGTGGACGAGCGTCAGCGCGAACGGCGTGCGCACACCCTCGGGCTGTTCCTTCCGCGCGGCGATCAGCGGCAGCACATATTGCTCGGGCCGTCCGCTGGCGTAGCGCGCCTCCACCAGCGCGATCACGCCGGGCACGTCGAGCGGCAGCGCGCCCCAGTCGTTGACCATCAGCGCCA
>JAFAYS010000655.1 GCA_019240175.1 Chloroflexota bacterium
TGGCGCTGATCGGGCTCGGCTCGGTGGGCGTGGAGCGCTACCGCCTGGACGCCTACTCGGATCTTGATTTTTTCGTGATCGCCAAAGCTGGCTGCAAGCAGGAATTGCTGTCCGATCTCGGCTGGCTGAGCGCGCTGTGTCCGATCGCGTATCACTTCCTGAACACCGATGACGGCTATAAATTGCTCTACGAGGACGGCATTTTTTGCGAGTTCGCGGTCTTTGAGCAGGCCGAGCTGGCTGGCATTCCCTTTGCCGATGGCCAGATCGTCTGGAAGGACACGCAGATCGACGCGCGGATCGCGCAGCCCGCACCCAAGCAATCCAGCGCGACATCACGGCCAGCCGAGTGGTTTGTCGGCGAGGCGCTGACGAATCTGTATGTTGGTCTGGGGCGCTACCATCGCGGCGAGATGCTGACGGCGGCGCGCTTTATCCAGCAGTACGCCGTCGATCGTGTGCTTGAGCTGATGCAGCAGCGCGAGCCGGAGCAGCCCGGCGGTCGCGATCAGTTTGCGCTTGAGAGGCGCTTCGAGCAGCGCTTTCCGGTCACGGCCCAATCGTTGCCGGCTTTCATCCAGGGCTACGATCGCAGCCGCGAGTCGGCGCTGGCGATCCTGGAATTCATGGAGGCGCACTTCGAGGTCAATCCGACGCTGGCGCAGGCGATTCGCGGCTTGTGCTGAGCGCTTATAATGCTCCATTCAGCAAGGAGCGCACAACATGGAGTATCCCAATTTCAGCTTGACCGATCAGGTGGCCCTGGTGACCGGCGCGAGTCGCGGCATCGGCTTTGGCGTGGCCAGAGCGCTGGCGCATGCCGGTGCGACAGTTGCCGTGGCCGCCCGCGCGACCGACGAGCTTCACACGCTGGTTGAGGAGATTCAGCGGGAGGGCGGCACTGCTGTGGCGTTTCCGCTGGATGTGCGCGACAACGCCCAGATTCGCGCCACGATCGAGGCCGTGCAGACCACGCTTGGCCGGCTGGATATTCTGGTCAATAACGCGGGCCTGGGCGCAAACCATCCGGCGCTGGACGTCACCGAGGCCGACTGGGACGAGATGATGGCGGTTAATCTCAAAGGGCTGTTCTTCTGCTGTCAGGCCGCCGGACGGATCATGCTCCAGCAGGGCCATGGCCGGATTATCAACATGAGCTCGCAGGCCAGCGTGGTCGGCATTCGCGATCATGCGGTCTATTGCGCTTCCAAAGGCGGCGTCAACCAACTGACGCGCGTGCTGGCGTTGGAGTGGTCGGCACAGGGTGTGACCGTTAACGCCGTCGCGCCGACGTTTATCTACACGCCAGGCACGGCTGAGCGCCTCGATACGCCGAGCTACTACCAGGGCGTCGTGGAGCGGCTGCCGATTGGCCGCGTCGGCACGATCACCGATGTCGCAGCCGCCGTGATCTATCTGGCTTCGCCGGCGGGAGCGCTGGTCACCGGCACGGTCCTGATGGTCGACGGCGGCTGGACGGCGCAGTGATTTGTAATCGTGTCGGGTTTCTTCGCTTGCAGTTGGATCATATACTTTTACTTTCCGTCATTAATCATCAGCCCTGTGAGCCTTATGCCAAAACCTCCGACGATCCATGACATAGCCAAAGCTGCCAATGTTTCGCCGAGCACGGTTTCGCGCGTGCTCACCGGCAGCACGCCCGTCACGCCCGACAAGCGCGCGGCAGTGCTTGCCGCGATCGACGCGCTGAAGTTCAAGCCGAATCTTGTCGCCCGTGGATTGGCGCGTGGCCAGTCGATGGCGATCGGCGTGCTGACGCAGAGCATGTCCAGCCTGTTTTTTGGCGAGTTGGCGCAAGGCATCGACTCGCATCTACGTGGCGGCGCGTATCATCCGGTGTACGCGACCGGCCAGTGGCAGCTTGACGAGGAGATCGAAGCACTGCATCTGCTGCTTGAGCGGCAGGTCGACGGTCTAATTATTTTGAGCGGCGGTATGCCCGACAACGCGATCCGCGCGGTTGCGGCGCAGATGCCGGTGATCGTCGTGACTCGCAGCATACCGGGCCTGGAAGCGCAGTGCCTGCCGACCGAGAATTATCAGGGTGCGTATCAGGCCACGCGCTATTTGATCGAGCTGGGTCACCGGCGCATCGCGCATATCACCGGCCTGCTCACAATCCCCGACGCCGTGGAGCGCTACAACGGCTACTGCCAGGCGCTGCGCGACGCGGGTCTGGAGATCGACGAGAGCTTGATTGCCGAGGGTGCTTTCACTGAAGAAAGCGGCGTGCAGGCTGCCGACGTGCTGCTTCAGCGCGGCGTAGCCATGACCGCGATCTTTGCCGGCAATGATCAGATGGCCTACGGCGCGCGGCTGACATTGTATCGGCATGGCGTGCAGGTGCCCGACGATATGTCGCTGATGGGCTTCGACAATCTGTCGAGCTCGGCCTATGCCACGCCGCCGCTGACCACCGTGCGCCAGTATATGTATGAGGCCGGCGTCGCAGCGGCTGAGGGCATTCTGCGCCTGCTATCAGATCAAGCGCCCAACTTGCCGAGCTTTGCTCCCGACCTCGTGATTCGCGCCTCGACCGCTCCTCCACGCTAGCTACCCGCAACCGATACGATTTTCGATAGTAACCTTGACAAGATACTCAGCCGTCGATATACTCGTTTTGACTTCTTGAAAGCGGTTTCAACTAAGCAGCCCGACGTGATCTCACTCTCTGCCATGCCAAAGCTCCCGACGCACCTATCGCTGGCAGACTTCCCAAACCACAAGGCGTGACGTGTGGAATAAACCCGCGCGTCACGCCTGTTTGACGACAGCCTGGCGTATCACGTCCCGGCGTGAGCGCAACCCGACGTTCCGCAGAGCCCAAACAATCGAATGACCGACGGAGGTCACCATGCAGGTCCGCAAGCCGTTGTTGGTATGTTTGCTCCTGGTCCTCAGCCTTGGCGGGCTGATGACGCCTGCGACGCAGGCAACGTTGCTGCAAGAAGCAACGCCGCAGATTGTCGAAGACTTTACCCCGCCGCTGCCGACCGGTACCGATGGCAACAACGTTGCGATCGGCTTTTTCACCGCGCAGGACGGCAATAGCACGACCGCTTTTTCAGCTACCGACACGCCGCCCGCGCCGGTGCCGGATGTGCCCACGCCGAATCATGTGCTCAAGATGGATTTCACCGTGTCGGCGTATGGCGTGGTGATCCATAACTTCGAGAATGAAGCGGTGAACCAGTGGATCTCGCAGGATTGGAGCGCCTACGCCGGCGTCGGCATGTGGATCTATGGCAGCAACACCGGCACGGATCTGTTTATCGACGTGATCGATAACCGCAATCCTGGCTCAACCCGCGACGACGCCGAGCGCTTTACCGTCAGCTTTGAGGATAATTTCAGCGGCTGGCAGTACAAAGAGTTTCCGTTCAGCAGCTTCATCCGCAAAGAGATCGGCAACGGCGCGCCCAACGATGGCTTTACGCTTTCCGAGGTCTACGGCTGGGCCTTCGGCTCGCTGACGACCAGCGGCACGCGCACTTTCTATATCGATAACGTGACGCTCTACGGCACCGCGCCGATCCGTCCGCTGACGGTGGGCTTTGCCGCCAACGGTTTTCCGGTCGCCGAGGGTGGCACGGGCCGCGTCACGGTTAAGCTGAGCAAGGCCTCGGCTGAGACCGTCACCGTGAACTATTCCACCCAGCCGAGTCTGGCCACGCCTGGCCGCGACTACACGCCGACCTCGGGCACGCTGACGTTTGCGCCGGGCACCTTGCAGCAAAGCTTCAATGTTGTAACGCTGGACGACGCCAAGGACGAGGGCGAAGAAAGCGTGGTGCTACAGCTTGACGCGCCGACGGTGGCCCAGCTGGGCCTGCCGAGCCTGGCGCGGCTGGCGATTCAGGACAACGATCCCTACGACTCCGCGCTGCTGGACGATTTTGAGAGCGCACCGGATCTGTTTGATTGGCGTCGCAACTCAACGATCTCAAGCATCGAGATCGCGCCGGGCTCGCCGCAGGCGCTGCCGGGACAGACTGGCTACGAGCGTGTGCTGTCGGCCAAGAGCGCATCCTCGCCGCGATCATCGTTCCAGTTTGGCCGTGAGTTTGCCGCGCCCGAAGATTGGAGCGATGCCAGCGGCATGAGCTTCTGGTACTACGGTCGCAACACGGGCCGCAGCATCAACGTGCAGCTGCTCGACAACGCCGCGCCCGATCCCGCGCCGTCACAGTGGCAGCTGGCCTGGAGCGATGAGTTCAACGAGCCCGCCGGCACCGCGCCCAATCCCAACAACTGGAACTACGAGATCGGTGACGGCACGCAGAACGGCAATATCGGCTGGGGCAACAGCGAGCTACAGTACTACACCAACAGCCGCGAGAACGCCGCGACCGACGGCCAGGGCAATCTGGCGATCACTGTCAAGAAGCTCGACGAGTCCAGCACGCTGCGCTGCTACTACGGCCCGTGCCAGTACACCTCGGCGCGCCTGCTGACCAAGAACAAGGTCGAGTTTGCCTACGGGCGGATCGAGTCACGGATCAAGGTGGCGCGCGGCGCTGGCATCTGGCCGGCCTTCTGGTCGCTGGGCACCGATATCGATCGCGTTAACTGGCCGCAGACCGGCGAGATCGACTTTATGGA
>JAFAYS010000720.1 GCA_019240175.1 Chloroflexota bacterium
GTATCAAGCTGATTATCTACGTCGTGTCGGGCGTGATGGCGGCGCTGGCCGGCTTTATTCTGGCGGCGCGCTTCGGCAGCACGCGGCCCGATATCGGCAACGGGCTGGAGCTAACCGTGATCACGGTCACGGTGCTGGGCGGCGTCAGCATCTTTGGCGGCAAAGGCACCATGGCCGGCGCGGTCCTGGCGCTGATTCTGGTCGGGCTGCTGCGCTTCGGCATGGGCCTGATCAACCTGCAAGGCCAGATCCAGAATATCGTGATCGGCCTGCTGCTGATCCTGTCGATCTTACTGCCCCAGCTCGCCACGCGACTTTCGAGCGGCCTGGTCTGGCAGCCCGCGCTGCTGCGTCGCACGGCGGCGGCGATCTCGGTAGCGCTGGTCTTCGGCCTGTTCTTCTTCTGGTCGCGCGGCCTGATTCTCACGCCCTAAAAAACAGGAGCAAGCCTGGAAGGAGCAACGATCGCTGGTGATCTCGGAGGATACGTTTCGTGGCGGAAACACGCGGTGTGGCAACGATATTACAGGAGTAACTCATGCGCAGCAAACATCTTTTCGCATTGATGAGCCTGATGCTCGCGATTTTAACGGCGTGCGGCTCGGCACCAACCTCGACCGATACCGGCACGACGGGCTCACCGGCGGCCAGCGCCTCAACGGCGGCCAGCTCGGCGGCAGGTGGATCAACGGCGGCCAGCCCGGCGGCGGGCGGAGCAAAAACCTTTATTCTCGTGCCCAAAAACCTGGGCAATCCGTATTTTGACACCGCCAACAAAGGCGCGCAGGAAGCGGCTACCGAGCTTGGCGTCACGGTCACCTATCAAGGCCCGGCGACCGCCGACGCCACGCAGCAGATCCAGCTGCTCAACTCGCTGATCGCGCAGAACGTCAGCGGCCTGGCGATCTCGGCCAACGACTCCGACGCGCTGGTCCCGACCGGCAAACAGGCGATCGAGGCCGGCATTCCCGTCGTCACCTGGGACTCGGCGATCGCCGAGGGCGGTCGCACGATCCACATCAACCAGGCCGTGGCGGCAGATATTGCCGTGGTGCAGCTGCAAATGGCCAAGGAGTTGGCGGGCGGCTCGGGCAAGATCGCGATCTTGAGCGCAACCTCGACCGCGCCGAACCAGAACGAGTGGATCGCGCTGATGCAGGAAGAGCTGAAGAAGCCCGACTACGCCACGCTTGAGCTGGTCGATACGGTCTACGGCGACGACGACGATCAGAAGAGCTACACCGAGGCGCAGGGCCTGATGACCAAGCACCCGGATCTCAAGGTGATCATCGCCCCAACCACCGTGGGCATCGCGGCGGCGGCTCGCGCCGTGCAGGACGCCAACAAAGTCAACAGCGTCTTTGTCACCGGCCTGGGCACGCCCAACCAGATGCGCGATTATGTCAAAAGCGGCGCGGCTCCGCAGTTCGCGCTGTGGAATCCCGCCGACCTGGGCTACCTGGCGATCCAAACGCTGAACGCGATCAGCAGCGGCACGATCAAGGGCGCGCCCGGCGACAAGTTCACCGCTGGCCGGCTGGGCGAGTACACGGTCGCCGACGACGGCACGGTGCTACTGGGCAAGCCGACGGTCTTCACCAAAGACAACGTCGACAATTTCGACTTCTAGCAGTGAGGAGCATAATTATCTACTCGTAGGGGCGTGCTGCGCACGCCCTGGGCGTATCGCAATACGCCCCTACGGGAAACAATGAATACGACATTGCGGAAGAGCAAAGATATGCGATCGCTTCGGCGGGCTACAAGCCTCCAGCGCGCCGGAGCGATCTTCCGAGAGGAGCAGATATGAAACGGGTCGGGTTTATGCTCAAAGTGCGCCAGGACAAGCTCGAAGAATATAAACAACATCACGAAAACGTCTGGCCCGAGATGCAGGCGGCGCTGCGCGAGGCCGGCTGGCACAACTACTCGCTGTTTGTGCGCGACGACGGGCTGCTCTTCGGCTACTTCGAAACGCCCGAAAGCTTAGCTGCGGCCCAGGCGCAGATGGCCGAAAAAGAGATCAACACGCGCTGGCAAGCATTTATGGCTCCTTTTTTTGAATCGCCGAACAACGCGCGGGCCGATGAAATGTTCCTTGAATTGCAAGAAATTTTTCACCTCGATTAATCAGCTTCAAAGGAGGAGCTATGCAGAATACCGCTCCCTCAACCAAAGCTCTGCAAAACGCCTACGCCATTGCCCAGGAGCGTTACGCAGCGCTCGGCGTCGATACCGAGCAAGCGCTGACACAGCTTGGACAGATCGCGCTGAGCCTGCACTGCTGGCAGGGCGACGACGTGGCCGGCTTCGAGTCGCCGGACGGTGAGCTCGGCGGCGGCATCGCGGCGACCGGCAACTATCCCGGCAAGGCCCGCAGCGCCGACGAACTGCGCCGCGACCTGGATCAAGCCTACAGCCTGCTGCCGGGCAAACATCGCCTGAATCTCCACGCGATCTACGCCGAGACAGACGGGCGCAACATCGAGCGCAACCAGCTACAGCCCGCGCACTTCGCGGCCTGGGTCGATTGGGCCAAAGCCAACAACCACGGCGTGGACTTCAACCCGACCTGCTTTGGCCATTCGCTGGCCGAAAGCGGCTTCACGCTGTCGAGCTACGATCCGGCGGTGCGCCAGTTCTGGATCGAGCACTGCATCGCGTCGCGGCAGATTGGCGAGCACTTTGGCCGCGAGCTGGGCACGCCCTGCGTCACTAACATCTGGATTCCCGACGGCTTCAAAGACACGCCCGTCGATCGTTTGACGCCGCGCCGGCTGCTCAAAGAATCGCTGGATCAGATTTTGGCCGCGCCGATCGATCCGCAGTACAACCTTGACGCCGTCGAGAGCAAGCTCTTCGGCCTCGGCTCGGAAAGCTACGTCGTCGGCTCGCACGAGTTCTACATGGGCTACGCGCTCAGCAACAACGTGCTGCTCTGCCTCGACAGCGGCCACTTCCACCCAACCGAGTCGATCGCCGACAAGATCTCGTCGGTGCTGCTGTACGTGGACGAGCTGCTGCTGCACATCAGCCGCGGCGTGCGCTGGGACAGCGATCATGTGGTCACGCTCAGCGACGAGACGCAGGCGCTGTTGCAAGAGATCGTGCGCAACCAGGTGCTGGATCGCGTCCACATTGG
>JAFAYS010000780.1 GCA_019240175.1 Chloroflexota bacterium
GCGCCGCGCCGACCGGCGTAGCTCCATGAGCGCGAACTCGTCGAGCTGCTCGGTGTTATACTCGCGTGTGAAATTGATCGCCGTTAGCAGCAGGATCGCCGCGACGCTCGCCGCCGTCAGCATTTCGACCAGCAGCAGCGTCGTGCGGCCAGCCGTGGCAAAGATCGCCGACTGGTACATCAGCCCGATCCGGCACAGCTCGGCACCAAACAGCAGCGGGATTGTCACGCGCCAATCCTCGATAATCACCAGCGCTCCCACCAGCAGCAGCAGCACAATTAGCAGCACAGTCGCAAAAGTCATAAGATATTAGGAAGAACAACGAAACAAAGAACAGACGATGAGCACCGCTTTCAGGTTTGTTTTGTTCCTTGGTTCTAGGTTCTAGGTTCTAAGTTCTAGGTTCTATCTCACGTCGCCAGCAGCAGCACGCTGATCAGGCTTACCACAATAATCGCCAGATAATACTGACGCTCAAGCGCTTGCAGCGGTGTTGTCAAACGATCGCGCTGCTCACGCAGCCACACGATCAGCATCCGGCCCGGCGGCTGCTCCGGCACGACCAGCGGCGACAACAGCGTGCGCAGCGAGGCGAAGGGCAGCGCCCAGCCCGGCTCTTCGTCCAGCGGCTCGCCACCGGTAAACAGCGGGCCTGGGCGTGGATTGCGGAGCGACCGGTTGATCACGCCGAACAAGGCCAGCACCAGCAGCATCAGCAGGCCGGTCGTCACAAGCGAATCGAGCGGCGGGATCTGCGGCTCAGGCACCGACGGATCGCCCAAGATCCACTGCCAGAACGAGTCGGGCAGCAGTCCACCGATCAGCAGGCCGCACATCAACGCCAGCGGCCAGCCGCCGCCCGCTTGATCGACCGTGGCGATTGGCGAGCGAAACGCGGGGCGGCGAAAAAACACCACCAGCGTCGGCAGGTAGCTCAGCGCCAACAGCGACGACGCGCCCAGCAGCACCGACGGTAGCCATGGCTGTCCAACCCCGATCAGCAGTACCACGCGACGCAGGCCGTAGCCCAGCAGCGGCGGCACACCGGCAGCCGAGACTGCCGCCAGGCCATAAGCGATCCCGGCGCGGCGCAGCGGTCGTGGCAACGGCGGCAGCTCGGCGAAACGATCGTTGCGCGTCACACGCTCGTACTGGCCGATCGCCAGCGCGAGGCTCAAGCTCGTAACCGCCGTATGCGCCAGCAAGCCAGCGGCGATCGGACCGGCGGCGGGCTGTCGCGTCCCGAAGCAGATCAGCAGGAACGAGAGCTGCGCCACCAGCTGCCAGCTAAACGCCTCGCCGATTCGCCGCGCTGTCAGCGCGTTGATCGCGCCCAGCAGTAGGCCGGCCACGCCCAGCAGCAGCACGCTAAACCCGGTCTGCACCGACCAGCCCGCAGCAGCGGCGGTCGCGTAGGTAAGCAGCAGATAACCGCCGAGCAGCGGCAATCCCAGCGCCGAGACCGGAGCGCGCACCAGCAGCGGCGCGGTCGGAGCGGTTGCCCAGCGCGGCGCAAAGCCGATCAGCACAAGGCAGCCGCTCAGCCAGGCGACAGCGTTCAGCGGCGCTTCATTGATCTGCGGCGCGAGACTCAAGATAAACAGCGCCAGCGCCAGCAGCAGCAGCGGCAATCCCGCGAACGTCGCCTCGCGATTGTGCGCCATCGTCACCTGCTGCATGATCATGCCGCCCAGCCACACCACGCCCAGGCCGAGCAGCGCGCCGAAGCTCATACCGCTATAGGCCGTCAGCAGACCGCCCAGCAGCAGCAGCAGCAGGCCCGCGAACATCAAGCCAAATGCCCGCGTCGACCGACCAAGCGTCCAGGCCAGGCCGCCAGCGGTCGCCGCGCCGCAGAGCAGCAGGATCGTGCTGAAAAATCCCGCGCCGCCGCCTGCCGTAATGCTCGCCGCGATCGGCTGGCCGTTGATGGTGCTCCAAACAAATTCGAGCGGTGCCTGATCCAGGCCCAGCGCCTGGCCGCCGACGGTCAGCGCCAGCGCCAAACAGATCGCAAAGAGCGCGATCAGGCCCTGCGTCCAAGCGCGCACACGGTCGTTGATCAGCCAGATCAGCAGCGCGGCGACCAGCAGTACGATCAGCGGACTTAGCGGAAACAACGTCACGGCTCAATCCTCGGCACAGGTCGTACACGCGGCGACCGATGCGATAATGATCGCAGCGTTCTCGACCAGCTGGCCCGCCAGCAGCGCGCGCCACACCAGCCGATGCGGAGCGCCGATCGTCTCGATGCGAATCGTCGAAAGCTGCGTGCCGTTGCTGACGATCGTGTAGCTCAGCGGCCCGATCGGCGCTTCCACGACAGCCGTACTTGTTCCGCGCGGCAGCGACTCCAGCACGCGTCCCTGCCACGATCCTTCGGGCAGCGCGTCCAGCAGCCGCATCACCAGCTGCAAACTATCGTAGGCTTCCAGCAGCAGCACCATCACGCGCGCGTAGGTATCGCCGCCGGTCTGCGTGACCTGCGCGGGCGCGAACTCCTCGTAGGCCGCGTACGGCTCGTCCAGCCGCAGATCGCGCACAATGCCCGAGGCCCGACCAGCCGGCCCTGCCAGGCCAAAGGTTTCAGCGGCAGCCAGCTGCAAACCACCCACGCCGACTACGCGGCGGGTAAACGCGCGC
>JAFAYS010000797.1 GCA_019240175.1 Chloroflexota bacterium
CCGCCGTCGAGCCGCCGCCACGTCGCAGCGCCCCCACCACCGCCAGCGCCTTGTTCCAGGTCTCGTCGGTGTCCCAGCGATAGGCCGTGTGTTCCAAGGGCACATAGCCCGTCTCGATCTGCGGCTGGCCCTCAACGATCTCGCGGATCGACTGCCAGATCTCCTGCTGATCGTCGTCGGTGAGCACGCGCGGATTAGGCGGCAGGCCAACTGTAAAGCCGTACTCTTGCAGCAGGCGCATCGCAAAGCCGTGAAAGGTCGAGATCCACAGATGCAGCAGCGCGTGCGACGGCAGCTCTAGCCCGGCTTCGCTCAAGCGTAGCATCACGCGGGCGCGCATCTCGGCGGCGGCATCCTCGGTAAAAGTCAGCAGCACGATCCGCTCGGGCGCGATGCCTTGCCGCACCAGCTCGACATAGCGCGCGGCCAGCGTTTCGGTCTTGCCGGTGCCGGCTCCGGCGATAATCTTGAGCGGCTGATCGTGCGGCGCTGCGACGGCGCGCTGTTGCTGTGGATTGAGCGGCATGTGTATTCTCTGAAAGAACAAAGGATGAAGAACAGCGAAATAAAGAGCAAGCCGAATGCTAGGTTCTAGGTCGCCCAGTGGGCACCCGGTTCTAGGTTCTCTGGTTGCATCGATCAAGAACGATCCGCTACAATCGCTAGCATATCGCCGTGATCGGTTATCCGCCAGTATGGATCGACCGCGTTGTTCCGTCAATCAAATGTTTCGCGGCGACAACTCAATCAGACTACATTGGCACGGGCCAAACCGGAGGCATATTCGAATGACCATCACACGTGATTGGGCCGCGACGACGTTTGTTGTCCACGACGGCAAGACGCTGTTGCTGCATCACCGCAAGCTCGATAAATGGCTGCCGCCCGGCGGTCACATCGATCCGCATGAGCTGCCCGACATGGCCGCCCTGCGCGAGGTTGAGGAGGAGACCGGACTCAAGGTGGCGCTGCTCGACACCGGCGCGCAGATGGGCACGGTGCGTCGCCTGGGCCAGCCGCTGTGTATGTTGCTCGAATCGATCTCGCCGGACCACGAGCACATCGATCTGATCTATGTCGCGACCGTGCTGTCGGGCAGCGTGGCGCACGCGCCGGAGGAGAGCCACGGCTGGCGCTGGTACACCTGGCAGGAGCTTGACGCGCCCGAGGTTTCAGTGGATGTGCGCGACCTGGGCCGCCGCGCGATCGAGCTGGTGGCCGAAGCAGAGCGGGAGCTATCGGCATGACAACATGGCAAGAAGTCACGGCGCTGCTCGACGAGGCGTCCGGCGATTACAGCGTGTGTGTTTGGAACTCGCACGGCCAGCAGGTCTACGGCTACCGCGAGCAGCTGCTTCGCTCGGCGGCCAGCCTGATCAAAGTGCCGCTGGCGCTGACGGTCTATGCCCTCCAAGGTACGACGCTGAGCGCCCGGCTCGATGCAACCGTGACTCTTGCCGAGTCGGAGCGGGTGGAGGGCGACGGCTCGTTCGATCGCGCGCCGGCAGGCACAACCAAAACCATTCGTGAGCTGGTGGCCCACTCGCTGATCGAGAGCGACAACACGGCCTCGAATCTGCTGATCGACCGCGTAGGCTTCGATCAGGTCAATCAGTTTCTTGAGCGGCTGGGCTTGCAAACGCGACTCCAGCGTAAATTTATGGACTTCGCCGCGCTGGCTGCCGGGCAGGATAATATCACCACGGCGCAGGAGATGTGCGCGATCTTCTTTCACATGGTGCGGCAGCGCTACGCCGAGGTGCTGGATTTTCTGGGCCAGTCGGTCTGCGATCATAAGCTGGATGCGGGCTTGCCGCCGGGCACGCTGCTGGCTCACAAGGTTGGCGATCTACCCAACGTCGAGCACGACGCGGGGATTGTTTTTGCTGCGCCGGAGCCGTATATTGTAGCGGCGCTGAGCGTGGATCTGCCCGACGTGGAAACAGGCCGCCGCACGATCGCGCAAGCCTCGGGCATGATCTGGGCGTTGATGACCAGCAGCGCGAACGCGCCACACGCGCACTGAACAACAGCCGGTGGAGTAGAGGCGGCGTGAAAACCAGGAGAACGACCATGGAAATACGGGTTGCGATTGGGCAGATGGATATTGCGCTGGGCGATGCCGAGACGAATCTCCGTACGGTTCAAAACCTGGCCGCGCAGGCCGCCGAGCAGCAGGCGGATCTGTTGGTGCTGCCCGAGCTGTGGGGCAGCGGCTACGATCTTGAGCGCGCCTCCGAGCTCGCCGACGAGCTCAACACGGGGCTGTTTTCGGCGGTCGCTTCGCTGGCGCGGCATCACAAGCTGGCGATCTGCGGCTCGCTGCTGGAGTGGGACGTCGAGACCGAGCGCGCCTATAACACCGCGACGCTCTACGACGCCGACGGCTCGCTGCGCGGCACGTATCGCAAGATTCATCTGATCGGGCTGATGGACGAAGATCGCTATCTGGGCGCTGGCGATGCTGCCCCAACCTTCGAAACGCCCTGGGGCCTGGGCGCGCTGTCGATCTGCTACGATCTGCGCTTTCCCGAGCTGTTCCGCCGCTTTGCGCTCGACGGTGCGGGGCTGGTGCTGATGCCCGCCGAGTGGCCGGTGCAGCGCATCGAGCATTGGCGCACGCTGCTCAAAGCCCGCGCGATCGAGAACCAGTGCTTCGTCGTGGCGTGTAACCGCGTGGGCGCGGATCGGGCGAACACCTTTGGCGGACGCTCGGCTGTGATCGATCCGCGCGGCAATGTGCTGGCGGAGGCCGAGGACACGCCGGATCTGCTGGTGGCCACGCTCAACCTGGATCTGCTGGCCGAGGTGCGCGATTTCCTGCCGGTCTTCCGCGATCGGCGGCCCGAAGTGTATGCGCTGGATCACGAGCCGCTGCTGCGCGAAGAAGGCATGTAGCGCAATCTGTGGAAATCGGGAATCAAAACGGGACGACCACAGCGGTCGTCCCCGTTATTTTGCCTAGAAATCGTTAGGTTAGCAGCCCGACCAGCGCGCCGACGCCGACACTGAGCATCAGCATTACTAGTGTGATCGCGATCAGTGTGCGCGATTGCCGCCAGCGTGAGGGCTGGGCGCGGCGGCGGATCTGTCGCTGCGCCGCTCGTAGCTCACTGATCAACACCTGCGGTGAGCGTGGTCGCTGGCGTGGCTGAGGGCTCAGCGCGCGTGCCAGCACCACATCCATGCCACGCGGCAGGGTTGCCGTGGCGGGAGCCTCGATGCCGGGAGGATAGCCCGTCAGCAGCTCATGGGCGATCACGGCCAGCGCGTACACATCGGCGTGTGGCAAGATTTGCTCGGGGCGCTGCTCGGGCGCGCGGTAGATCGCGGGGCCTGGCGCGGATGTTCCGGCGAAGGCTGTTAGCATCGTCTGCGAGGCCATATACACCACTGCCGCCGGATGCAGGTTGCCATGCCCCACGTCCTGGCTATGCGCGTATTCCAGCGCATTGGCGATCGGTGTCAGAATATTCAGCGTTTCGGTGAGATTGTAGGGCGCGCGTCGTCGGGCGCGCAAACGATCGGCAAGCGTTGTGCCTGGCAGCAGTTCGCAGCCGACGCGCGGCAGCGCAGACTCGCGATACGCATACATCGGGCCGATCTGTGGGTGATTGAGCTTAAGCAGCGCGTGTTGGCGCGCGTCGAGACGAGGAAGTGATTGCGATGTTGGCGTTGATTCCGACCGGCGGAGGCGATGCGGGAGCTTGAGCGAGAGTTCAGAACGATTCAT
>JAFAYS010000850.1 GCA_019240175.1 Chloroflexota bacterium
ATTTCCAGCCCGACAGCTCGCTGCCGAGCGGCTGGTATCGCGTGCAGACCAGCGATTACACTAACAGCGGCTACGATCGCGGCCACATGATCCCGTCGGGCGATCGCACGGCGACCACGACCGCTAACCAGTCGACCTTTTTGATGAGCAACATTATTCCGCAGGCTCCCGATAACAACCAGGGGCCGTGGGCGACGCTGGAAAACTACTGCCGCGATCTCGTGCAGGCTGGCAACGAGCTGTACATCATCGCGGGCGGCGACGACTCGGCGGGCACGATCGCGGGCGGCAAAGTGCTGATCCCAAGCTTCACCTGGAAGGTGATCGTTGTGCTGCCGCGTGGAAGCAACGACCTGTCGCGGATCACGACCTCAACCCGTGTGATCGCCGTGAGCATGCCAAATCGCCAGGGCATTCGCGCCAACGACTGGCGGCAGTATCGCTACAGCGTGGATCAGATCGAGACCTGGACCGGCTACAACTTCCTCTCGAACGTCTCGTCTACCGTTCAAAGCGTGATCGAGGCGCGGGTCGATACGCAGTAAGCACGCTCCGCATCCAAAGATCGCAAGCGCCCGCTCAAAACCTGAGCGGGCGCTTGTTGATTGCTGGGCTGAGGATCGGCCTAGGTCTCGACGACGTGGGTGGTGACGCCGGCAAAGGTGCCGTCTTCGGTGCGCCCAACTACAAACACATCGATCGCGCCGAACTCGCCGACTTTATACGCCGCGATGTCGCTCAGCCGTGATTTGAGCGTGTCTACCAGCGCCCGAAAGCGCCGGACGCGCTCCTGCTCCTCGGGGCCGTGCCAATCGTACTCGCGCGTTGACGAGCCGAAAAACTCGTCGACATCGAGCTTCGTGATTGGTGTACTGGCATCGTAGCCCCTGGCCTGGCGCAGCGCCTCGATCGAAAATGGCGTCGACTCTTCCCACACAAACGGCGTCACCGGCGCATCGGTCTCGCTGATGAGCATCAGCCCTTCGCTCGCGCGAGCGATCTCGTCGATCAATGTTGCCATGTGATATCCTCGCTGAAGCGGTTATTGATTGTTGTACAGCAGCCGATACATGCCCCAGTTGCCATAGACTACTTTGACATAATGACGCGTCTCGTGGTAGTCGATCAGCTCGGCAAACAGATCGCGGTCGGGGAAGCTTTCCAGCCAGCGCGCCGCGTTGCCGGGCCCGCCGTTGTACGCCGAGGCCGCCGCTAGAATGTTGTTGTCGAAGGAGCCAAGCTGATGGCTGAGGTAGAACGCGCCAAAGCGGATCGAGACCGCCGGATTGTAAAGCTGATCCGGCGAGAAATCCGCGACTTGCAGATTCTGCGCGATGCCCTGGCCGGTGCCGGGCATGACCTGCGCCAGGCCACGCGCGCCAACCCACGAGGTCGCATCGGGATTGAACATGCTCTCTTGGCGCATCAGCGCGTAGATCAGGCGCGGATCAACGCCGAAGTTTTTGGCCTCGCGCTGGATCACGCGCAGATACGGTGTGGGATACAGCAGCCGTAGCAGGCCGCTTGGCGTTTGCGACGTGATGTGTTTTTCAGGGCTTAGCTCGATTATTCGCTCGGCGGCTTTGAGCGCAACATACGGGTCGCCCGCGTCATGGGCCTGAAGCGCGAGCTGCCAGAGCCGCGCCGGATCGTTGTTCCAGGCGTCACGGGCTGCAAACCACTCGTCGCGGGACTCGTTGCGCAGATTGACCCGTATCAGCTCACGGGCGCGCGCGATCTCGGGCGTGCCGCCGACAACCGCGCCGACGTTGGGTACGTCCACAGTAAACCACCCGCCGATCCAGGCTTCAACAGCCTTGCGCTCGTCGGCACTCGGCCCGGTGCCCAGCGGCTGCGTCCCATCTAGCGGCTGATTCAACAGCTCACGCGCGCGCATCCCGTAGTACGACTGCGGCGCGACAGCCGTGGCCGCCTGTAGCAGCGCTCCGGCCTCGGCTCCTTGCCCGACCTGCACCAGCGCGTTGCCGGCCCAAAAATGTCCTTCGGCGCTGTCGGTGCCGGCTGCGCCGTTGGCCAGCAGCTTCCAGGCTGTGATTGCCTGATCGCGCTGATTGTTGAGATAATAGTGGAAGCTGGCTTTGGTCAGCGCAATGTGCGCCTGGACGCTCTGCGGATACACGGTGCCCAGCTCGATCGCCTTGGTCATTGCGCCCGCAGTGTCGCCCTGGCTCTCCTGAAGCTGGATCGCCCGCCACAGCGCCTCTGGCGATAGCTCGTGACCAGGGAAGCGCGCCGCAAACGCCCGGTAGCCGTCGATCGCCCAGGGCACGTTGCCGCTCCAGCCAACGGTCTGAATATAATCAAGCTCAGCCTGGACGGTTCCGGTGATCGGCGGTTGCAGCTGCGCCAGCGCGCCTAGCTCGCCCAGAGCCTCGTCGTAGAGCGCCTGCTCACGCAGCGAGAGCGCCCGCTTGTGCCGCGCCTCGAAGCGCTCGCTATCGCTGAGTTGACCGGCCAGCGCGGCATCGTAGAGCGGCACCGCGACGGCGTGGCGACCGTGGACGAAGTTGACATTCGCGGCTTGCAGCGCCGTCAGACCACTCGCGGGATCATTCTGAAGCACCGCCAGCGCCTCAAGCGCCTCGTTGCGCTGCGGATATTTCGCGATGATCTCACGCAGCCAGGCGCGGGATTCGTCGGTTGCGCCCGCAAGCTGGGCCGCGCGCCACAGCACCGCAGGCCGATACTCCTCGTGCTGAGCCACGCCCAGCAGCTCACGATAGCGCGCCAGCTGCTGATCGGTCTGGCCTAATTCGCCGTAGATCGCGATCAAACGTTCGAGCGCCTCGGCCCGGCGTCCACGCGCGATCGGCTGCTGGGCGACATAGCTATAGGTTGCGATCGCCTGCTCGATCTGGCCTGCGGCGCGCTCCTGCGCCGCCTGTCGCAGCGCGGCGTATGGCTCAAGCGGCGTTTTCAGCTCACGATAGCGCCCGTACGCCGCGATCGCTTCCGGCCAGCGGCCCGCGTTTTCGTGAGTGCGCGCCAGCAGCAGCAGTGCCCGCGCCGCGAGATCGTCGGTCTGCCCGTCGCTGAGAAACTGGCTGAAATCGCGGGTCGCGTCGTCGGTCATGCCTTGTAGCAGAGCGGACTCGGCGAGACCCCAGCGTGCCAGTCGCGCTTGCTCGGCGCTGGGCTGCTGAGCTAAAACTTGCTGCAATGTGGCGGTTTGATCTGTATATTCGCCCGAGATGCGCTGGTCGGCGGCGAGTGCCAGGAGCTGATCGTTGGGAATTGTGGCGACGGCTGAGCTGCCGGCTGGCGCAGGCTGGGCTGTATTGGCGAGCGGGGCTTGCTCCTGGCGCTGCGGCTCGATGCCGCTACAGGCGGAAAGCAGAACCAGAACCAGAAGCAGGATCACGCGTTTCGTCAATCGTTGGTCCTCGCAGGGGGTGTATAATCGGCGGGAATTCACAAGGGATCTCAACTTCATTGTTGTGCCATCCCGACTAGTAGAGTTATTTTACCAGCTTTTGGAAAGGCAACCGCGATGCGCAATGCTCCGCCCGAGTATCAGGCGGCGTTAGACTATATCTATTCGTTTATCAATTACGAGTCCAAGATGCCGCCGACGCCGCAGCACGCGCGCTTCAATCTGGGCCGTATGCGCTGGCTGTTGCGCGAGCTAGGCGAGCCGCACACGCAGTTCCCCAGCGTGGTCGTGGCCGGCACCAAGGGCAAAGGCTCGACCTCAGCGATGCTAGAGTCGATTCTGCGCGCGGCGGGCTTTCGCACCGGCCTGTTCTCGTCGCCGCATCTGCACTCGTGGCGCGAGCGGATTCAGGTCGATCGTCAGCTGATCCCGCAGACCGATGTGATCGAGGATGTCGAGCGGCTCAAACCGTTGGTGTCGCGGCTCGGCGAGCTTGGCCCGCCGACGGTCTTCGAACTGGCGACCGCGCTGGCGCTACGCTATTTTGCCGATCGGCAGGTCGATATCGCCGTGCTGGAGATCGGCATGGGTGGCCGCTACGATACTGTGAACGTGGTCACGCCGCTGGTCTCGGTGATCACGCCGATCTCGTTCGATCACATGGCCGTGCTCGGCTCGACGCTGCCCGAGATCGCCTCGGCCAAGGCCGGCATCATCAAATCCCGTGTGCCGGTGGTGATCGCGCCGCAGATGCCGGAGGCGATGGAGGTGATCCGCGACGAGGCCGCGCAGTTGCAGGCTCCGCTCTTCCAGGCTCAAGATGCCAGCTTGTGGCTGATGATGCCGTCGCCGGAGTTGCCCGAGCCGTCGCCGCTGCGCTATCCCTTCGCGATCGAGCCCGACAAAATCGGCCTGGGCGGCGCGTATCAGCTCGACAACGCGCGCGTGGCGCTCGGCACGGCGCTGCTGCTGCGTCAGCAGGGCTGGCAGATCAGCGATCAGGCGCTGGCGCAAGGGCTGGCCTCGGCGCGCTGGCCAGGCCGCTTCGAGACCCTGGCGCAGCAGCCCACGATCGTTGTCGACGGCGCGATGAACGGCGAGTCGGCGCGACGGCTGCACGAGTCGCTGATGGCGCTGCCGCATCGCAACCTGATTCTGGTGCTGGGCACGTCGCGCGACAAAGACATCGACGCGATCGCGCGTGAGCTGGTGCCGGGTGCTGCCGCCGTGGTGCTGACGCGCTCCTACCATCCGCGATCCACGCCGGTCGAAATGCTAGCCGAGCATGTCAAGCCGCTGCTGCGCTCACCCGACGTCCCGGTGATTCTAACCGACGACATCCCGCCGGCGCTCGACGAAGCTCGCCGCCTGGCCGCGCCCGACGATCTGATCTGTGTTGCCGGATCGTTGTTTGTGGTGGCGGCGGCACGCGAGGCGCTGGGCGCGGCGACCGAGATCGACTAAAGGAGCTACCATGGCCTACTGGATTCTCAAGACCGAGCCGACAACCTACGCATTTGCCGATCTCCAGCGCGAGGGCCGTACCGTGTGGGACGGCGTAGCCAACAACACTGCGCTGATCCATATTCGCTCGATGCAGCCCGGCGACGAGGCGATCATCTACCACAGCGGCGATGTGCGCAGCGCGGTCGGATTGGCGCGCATCGCCAGCATGCCCTACGCCGACCCCAAGCTTGACGATCCCAAGCGCGCAGTCGTCGATGTCGAGGTGGTACGCCCGCTCACACGTCCCGTCACGCTCGCCGCGATCAAGGCCGATCCTGGCTTTGCGCTGCTGGGACTGGTGCGTTTGCCGCGTCTTTCGGTGGTGCCGGTGAGCGCCGAGCAGTGGCAGACGCTGATGCAGATGGCCGGCGAGATCTAAAAACCTTTTACACCTGGCGTCGAGATACGTCGACAACATGCGCGAGTATTTGATTCTCGTCGTCGCGTGTCGTATAATACTCAGTACCACAACGCCATAGGCGAATCTGATGGTCAAAGGAGGTGAGCGCGGCATTTGTCGGCTCATCATTTCGTAGCGAAATGAAGTCGAGTGTAGCCGGAAGCTATGCATGTAGATCGACGTGACGGTGAATCCGTCGAGCAGCTGATCCGCCGATTCAACAAAGGCGTGGTCGCCGAACGGATCACTAAAACATACCGCGAGAAGATGCACTTTATCTCCAAGAGCGAGCAGCGCAAGGAGAAGCAGCGCCGCGCGGAGCGAAATCGCCGCAAGCGGGAGCGCGCAGCCCAGGGCTAGCGTCGCGGCTTGAAGATCGATGGGCGGGGGTACACACCAGACCGGTGCGAGCCCCCGTCTACTTGTGTTAGTGGCGTGTTTTTGCGCGCCGTGGCGATGATTGGCTCGATTTTCAAGAACGCGATCTCACACATCGCGCTTGTGGTGGATATATGCTTGACGCAAATGTTTTAGATAAGCTGGCCGGGATCGAGGAGCGCTACAATCAGCTGAACGAGCTGATGGCCGATCCTGAGGTGGCAACCGATATTGCGAAGCTGCAAAGCTTCGTCAAAGAACAAAATCAGATCGCGCGGGTCGTGGAGAAGTACCGCGAGTATGCGCAGGCGCTGCGTGGCATCGAAGAGGCCGAGGAAGTGCTGCGCGAAAGCAACGATGCCGAGTTCCGCGAGCTGGCACAGATGGAGCTGGAGGAGCTGCGCGCCCGCGTCGAGGAGATGGACGGCGAGGTCAAGCTGCTGCTGCTGCCGGTCGATCCCAACGACGAGAAAGACGTGATCGTCGAGATCCGTGCCGGCGAAGGTGGCGATGAGGCTGGCTTGTTCGCCGCCGATCTGTTCCGCGCCTACACCCGCTACGCCGAGGTGAAAGGCTGGAAGACCGAGGTTATCAACTCCAACGAGAACGCCGCCGGCGGCTACAAAGAAATCGTTTTCGAGATTCACGGTGAGGGCGCGTACAGCCGCATGAAGTACGAGGGCGGCGTGCATCGTGTGCAGCGCGTGCCGGCAACCGAGGCGCGCGGGCGCATCCACACCTCGACGGCGAC
>JAFAYS010001049.1 GCA_019240175.1 Chloroflexota bacterium
CCACGCCAGCCCAGCGCCAGCAAAAAGCGCTCGATCACCATGTCGAGCACCAGATTCATCGGCAAGATCTCGGCGGGCACTTCCAGGCCGTTCAAGCCCTCGAAGAGCTGATCAAGCGCCTCGCGCATTTTCGTGGCGATGATCTCCGGCCCCTTACCATCGACCACATCACCCAGCACCTCCTGCGCCGATTGCAGATCGCTCATCTGGATCGGGCTGCCAAACTCAATCAGGCCGGGGATCGCACGGATAAAGCGCGACAGCAGCGGATGACGGTTGACCATGCGGTGGGCGCGAATAAACGCGCCGCGCATGCGGACCCGCAGCACAAGAAAGGCTTCGAGAATGCGGCCACCGGTTTGCTTCACAAAGGCTACCAGCCGCCCGAGTCTGCCGCTACGCTTGGGCTTGTGCGCGGATGCCCCTTTCTGGCCGCTCATCAGCCGCGCCTGGATCTTCTCGGCCAGCGGCAGATCGCCGGTAAACAAGAGAAATTCCCACAGCTTCAACAGCATCTCATCGCGCCGGTCGGGCGAAAGAAACTCCTGGACTGCCTCGACCACCAGCAGCGGCGTGCGCACCAGATCCTCGCGGATCGTGGGCAGCTCATGCGCCAGAAACTGGGCAAAATCGGCGGCAATCAGCATGGCCTGCGCCGGCGGAAAGACGACAGCGGCACCTTCCATGATCGCCCGCGAGAAGCCGTTGATGATCCGTGCGGTCGCCTCCAGGCCCTGGATGATCAACTTCATCGTCACGGCGTGCGAAATCTGTTCCAGCAGCACTTCCTGGCTATTGTCCTGCGGCGTCAGCAGCGAGGTGATCGTCACGGGCGTCTCGCTCTGCCCAAAGACGACATCCAGCAGTTGCACCGGCGTGCTGCGCGAAATCGGCGTGCCGCTCAGGTCGGTCAAGATCGACGGCTGGTAGGCATCGCTGTTGCGACCGTACGCGGGATGAAAGATAAACGGTGTATGTACGCGCAGGATCTGATAGGTCACGCCGTCGATGGTGAATGGCTCGGCGTCTTCACCAACCGGCAGCTCACGCGGCTGATCAACCTGCTGCAAGGCCTTGAGCGAGGACGTCGATTGAAACCCGGTCTGGCGCTGGATCTCGTGGATGACCGTGAGCAGCCGCTCCTTCAGCTCAAGCAGCTTGGGCCGATGCGCCAGCAGCGCTGCCGGCGTCTCGGTCGGGTGGAGATACGGAGCCAGGCGCTCTTCGATCCTGGCCTCGCCCGAGACCCGCAGCGCCAGATTAAGCGGGCCGAAGATTTCCTTAATCAGATCGAAGCGCCGCTCTACCAGCTCGCCGCCCAACGTCATCGGACGAATAAAGGCTGTGTGCAGGTTGTCGGTCATGCTGAGAATCAGCGCCGTCATGTGCAGCTCACGATGCCGGCGGTTCTCGTCTTTTTCGATCTGCTGCTCGATCTGGAGCGCCAGCGTGGCCTCGCGATCCACTGTGCGATCCGGGAACATCTGCAGCAATTGGTGCCGAAACCGATCGATCCAATCAAACGCCCGGCTAGGGTACGTGTAGTGCTTGATCTTGTCGTTGGCCCCATACGTCGCCAGCAAGTCGCCCGCCGTCGCCGCAACCACCCGCCGATCATGGATCAGCGCGCGCTGCAAGAGTGGATCGCGCTCGGCTAAGGTTGTCGTCGTTTCTTCGGCAATGTCACGGCCAGCCGCGTCGAGCGCATGGCGCAGCTGCGCGGCAAGCTGGGGATGCAGCTTGGTATCAGCGGCATCTTTGTGTAGCTGCTCCAGGAGCACGAGCACGTTAGCCGGCGTGATATCGCCTGATAGGTGCTGCTTGATAAAATCGCGCAGCGTGGGAATAGTCGCGATGTAATCGAGGAGCGCGTCGAAGTTGGGCAGCACCCAGGCAAAGGCCTCGGACGGGCGGCGATCGGGAATGGCGATCACCCAATCAGGGCTGATCGCGGTCGCGAGCTGCTCTAGCTCGTTCACCCGTGGATGCCCGATGATCAGCGTGGACAACGTGACGGGATCTGCCCCACCCTCATCGGCGGGATTCCAGACGAGCAAGGATCTGGTCGCCTTATAGCGCACAGGATACGGCATGTTCTCACGCGCCTCGCGCAGCGCGCGCTGGATCAAGCCGTAGGATTGGCGCGAAAGATCATTCTCGCTCTCGCCCAGCAGCTGGCTCAGCGCCACAACCAGGATTTGCT
The DNA here is from genome assembly GCA_019240175.1 of Chloroflexota bacterium. GTDB lineage: Bacteria > Chloroflexota > Chloroflexia > Chloroflexales > Kallotenuaceae > LB3-1. Next base: position 2,204 of record JAFAYS010001049.1, read on the forward strand.
GGCGCAACAAATAGAAGATGCGCCGGAACTGCGCGATCCGCAGGCCGAAGCCTTTGAGCAGCGCGTTCTCGCCAAAATCGGTCTCGATGCGATCCAGATCGACTGGATCTTGCTCCCACTCGCCCATGAACGCGAAATAGCTGGCCCCCACGTCGTAGCCCAGTAAGACATGCAGCATCTGCTCTTTGAGCGCTGCGTCGCCGATCATCACGCCCAGCATATAGCCGTCGCGCGCCACCATCCAGCGATGAATCCGGCGCACATCGGGCAATACGCCGTACTGCGGCGTTAGCGTCTTTTCGCGCGCCGCGTCATACTCGTCGAGCGTGTGGATCAGCGTATCGATAAACACCTGCGCCGCGCCGATCCAGACCGCGCGATCGAACTTGTCCTGATCGGCCATTTGGTTGCGGGTGTAAAGATTAGGCAGATGCTCGGAAAGATTGGTGCGCTGTGCTTCCAGCGGGCGGCGCATGGCAGCCAGAGCTGGCGGATAGGGGGAATCGTCGAGCAGATCCAGATCCTCGCCGCCGAGCACAGTTTGCAGACCTTTTTTGGTCGCGGCGATAAATCCGGCAAAAACGCGATCGGTCAGGATCTCGGCGGGCGGCTGCGGAAACTGTACGCTTGGCGGCGCGCCAGGCGCAGCAGCGGGCGCTCCCGTCGTGGCCGGATCGATGGGCTGGGCGGCGGTGCGCATCAGGGTTACGGCGGCGCGGGAAATCTCGCTATTCAGCAATTGCGCGCGTTCCCAAAAATCCACAGCTTTTTGCGCGACTGCCACGACCAGCGGGCTCAGCTCGCGGTAAATGCCGCGCTGATCCGTCGCCCAGTTCCGCGCCAACGACAGCACCAGATGCGATGCAGCAGCCCGACGCGCGGCTGGCGGCAGATGTACAACTAGGCTCTCGGTTTGTTGGAGCGTGCTTTGTAGCTCGGTGTTCAGCACGCCCAAATATTGGTACGCGCCGCGCATACGCTCGTTGTCGTATAAAAAGCGCGTGCCGATCGCCGCACGATAATTTTTTTCGTACTCGCGCGACATCTGATCGTACTTCAGCGAGCCGCCGGGCTCAGACGTTGGGCGGAGCAGATAGCGCCAGATCGCCTCAAGGTAGTTATAGGGATAGTGCTTTTTGATCTCGGGAATACCCGCGAAGGCGCTGGTGAAATAGTCGGCTCCGTAGTCTTTGTTGTCGCGCAGCCAGAAACCAAACGCATCCATCGGCGCAGAAGTTTGGAGCAGCGGATCTTGCTTCAGCAGATAGGCTGCGCCGGCAAAGCGGCCTAAGATTTTGAGCGCATCCAGCAGCACCGTGCGGACAAAAGCGGGCGTAGTCGTTGGAAAATCGCCGCTCTGCACGCGCTTTTCCAGCGCTCCGACATCCTTAAGCTCGCCGGTCGTCTGCGATAAGCTCGTCGCGGTGCCCAGCGCGGCTTGAATCGCCGACAGCACCTTGTCGACATCCGCCAGCGTGTCGGGTGACTCATGCGTCTCTGCATGGTCGTGATACACCTTGCGGAAAAAATCGAACTCAATCACCGGCGCGGCTGGAGCGCGCTGGACGTCCGCGCTGCCCTGCATCTCATCGACGACCAGCCTGCCGTCGGGCTGCCTGCGCGCGGCCTGCTGCAACACATGCGCGACTTCATGGGCGATCAAATGCTGGCCGGCGGCGCGACCTGGCTGATATTCGCCAGCGCCAAAGAATAGATGACGACCGCTGGCAAAGGCGCGCGCGCCTTCCAGGGCCGCGATCTCGGCAGCCAGCGGGTCATGGTGGACGCGCACGGCGCTCAGGTCGGCACCAAAGGCCGGCTCCAGCCAATCACGCAGCGATTGTGGCAGCGCTTCGCCGCGGCTGGCGCGATAGCGCGGAGCGACAGCGCGCGCAGACGGCACGGCAGTCAGCAGCCGGCTCACGTCCTGCTCGCCGCTCAGAATCCGCGCGGCAGCCTCGCGCGCCTGACGCTCGTGCGTGTTCGTCGCCGACGTCCGCCGCTTTGGCTCTGCTACCGCTCGTTTTTGCGCCGCCTGCTGTTTCATCGCTGGTCCTTGCCCCGCCCTCTGCTCGATCTTCTGCGCACCGCCCGTGCGCACTACCCCGTTACAGCGCCGCGACGATCGCGCTGACCACCTGCGCCGCCAGCTGCTCGACGGTCTCGCAGCCCTGAGCATTGACGCGCGCCCGCAGCTGCCCAACATCACGCCGGGCAACATCGCCCTGGGCCAGCTGCGCCACCAGCAGCGCCGCGATCCGCTCGCCCAGCTGCTGGCCCTGCGCCGGCGTCAGGTTTTCCGCGCGCACACGAATCGTACCGATCTGAATATCTTGCATCTCAGCCCAGCCTTGCGCGCTCACGATCGCTCAGCGCGCGACCTTCTTTAGCCATCTCACGGTCCAAGCCGCGCAGCAGGTGTTTGGCCTCCATGGCCGTGCGGTCGCGTCGTGCCGCGAAGACGCCCGTGAGCACTGCGTATTTGATCTGCGCGCCGGTTAGCTCGAGCTCGGCTGCCAGCCGCTCGATCAGCTCACGCAGCCCGTCCGCCGCATCCGCTCCGGCCAGCGCCCCGATCAAGCGCGTCCACAGCTGCCGACGCTGCGCGGCATCCGGCCTGGAAAATTCCAGCACGTAGCGCAGCCGCCGGATAAACGCCGGATCGATGTTGGCCTTGCGGTTCGTCGCCAGGATCGCGATGCCGCCGTAGCTTTCCAGCGCTTGCAGCAGATGATTGGTATCGGTGTTGGCAAAGCGATCGTGGGCATCCTTGACCTCGGTGCGCCGCGAGAAGAGCGCGTCGGCCTCGTCGAAAAAGAGCACCACGTCCATATCCGCCGCCCGCGATAAAATGCGCTGCAAGTTGTGCGAGGTTTCGCCAACATATTTGCTGACCACGGTCGAAAGATCGATGCGAAACAGATCCAGGCCGAGCTGCGCCGCCATCACCTGCGCCGCCATCGTTTTGCCGGTGCCGGGCGAGCCCGTGAAGAGCGCCGCCAGCCCACGCCCCTGGGGAAACAAACGCCGCGCCTCCGGCTGCTCCCAGAAGAGCGCCCGATCTTTGGCCTCATGCACAAAGTCGCGCAGCGCCTCGCGCAGCATGTCGGTCACCACCAGATCGTCCCAGTCGAACTGCGAGTCGAGCGGCTGGGCCAGCCCACCCAACAGATCGCGCTGGCTGTCACGCAGCGCCCGTGCCATGCCCTCAACCGACGCGCCGGGAACGCCCGCCGCCGCGACGATCGCGCCTGGTCGCGCGTTGAAGCGCTCGGCCAGCCCGCTGAGCTGATCGGCTGAGGTTGCGGCAGCCTGCGCGGCGTACTGCTGCCACAGGCGGCTGCGCGTCGCCACGCCGGGCGCGGGCAGATCCACGCGCAGCACAATTGCGCCAGGCACCACCGGCGCGGCAGAGCTCAGATCGCGCAGAATAAACTGCACCGGAAAATGCGCGATGCTCTGGCTCCAGCGCCGCGCCGACACATGTTCGCCGCCATCAATGCTCCAGGCCAGCGCCACGCCCTGCAAGAAGGCCTGGCGCTGCGCGTGGATGAAGACGCGCTCCCACTCGTCATCCGTGATCGCCGCCGCCTCGATGGCGAGCAGCCGCATGCCGAGCTGCGCTGCGACACACGCGGCAAAGGTTTTGCGCCCACTGCCCGCCGGCGCGATCACCTGGATCGCCACCGTGCGCGACGGATCGTCGCCGAGCGCATCCGCCGCGAAGGTTGCCGCCGCCGCGACGTCCCACTCAGCTAGCGGCTCTAGCAGCGGGATCATACGCGCCCGACCTATCAGCAGTGGATCGGGCTCGTCGCTGCCGCTGAGCCAGTCGCGGATCGCCGGGTCGAGCATGAGCGCCGCCAGCTGATCGCCGGTCTCGTCCGGGGCCAGGCGCACCATCTCCCAGCGCTTAAGCGGGCTGATACTGCCCCAGGTGGCAAAGCGACCATAGCCACACAGCCGCGCCACCAGCGCCAGCGTAGGATAAGCGCGCTGCGCGTCGTCGTGACAGTAGGCGTAGAGCCGGCCCAGCGCCGGATCGAGCGCCGCCGCCAAACACACATGCAGCAGATCGCGACCGAATTCGTCCAGCGCGAAGACCTGCGCCAGCTGAGCCAACCGTGAGTCGGTGTCGGCGGCGAGCGCGGCTTCTACAGCTGCGATCCAGGCGTTGAGGCTGGCTTGCCCGCGCTGCCATTCCGCCTCGGCAGCCGGATCGTCCCGATCGGCCATCAGCGCCTCGATCTCGCCGCCGCCTGTGGGATCAAGACTGCTCGCCAGCCATTGCAGCCGCCGCTGGGCCAGCAGCCGGACGCGCAGCAGCACTGCGCCGAGCGCCGACTCGTCGTCGTGAATCGTGATCGATTCGGTCGGGAGCGATGCTTCGGCGGTCATACGCGTTCGCTCGACGTGCTGCTGTCAACGATCATGCTCACACCGCCACCACCCACTGCGGCGCGCTCTTGGCCCCGCCAATGATCAGCCGCAAGCTCAGCGCCTCGCCGGGTGTCAGGCCGGCGGGTAGGCGCGCGGCGATGGTCGTCGATCCCGTAACCGCAAACTCGCCTGGATCAAGACTGCCTGCCGTGCCCGGCATGAGCCTGGCCGCGCCGACAAACACGCTCACGCTCTCCGGCGGCAGATCAGCATGCTCGAAGGTGTCACCGGTGATGGTGAAGCGGCCCTGCGCGTCGATCGCGCTGATCGACGTGATCCGTGGCGCGATCGCGAACGGCGTTTCGTTGCTGGACGTTTCCACGCTGCGCGTACCGCTGGGCACCGTGCGCCAGCGCTCGACCCGCACCGAGGCGGCGTACAGGCCCGGCAAAACAGTTGTACCTGCGGCGGTTGCGCGCACAGTCGCCGTGATGCGGCTCGCGGTGATCGCCAGATTCCAGCTGGCATCGACGGCGACTGGCGCGGCCCAATCGGTGCGGCGAATCTGCAAGTAGACGTTGTTGCCCGTAAAGGCCGAGCCCACCACTTCAAAGCCCTGGTCGTAGGTTACCTGGGCCGGGCGCAGTTCCAGTGAGCGCGGGCTGGCCTCGCCGGGGATCGTGAAGCTGATCACGTTGGTGGTCGTATCGACGCGTGGCGCGTCGCTGGGCAGCACAAAGATATTGTAGGTCAGCACGCGTCCGGCGCGGATCGAGGGCTGCTGCGGCTCAAGCTTGATCACCGAAACGTGATAATAGGCGGCCAGCCGCTGCGCATTCGATCCGGCCATCCAGTAGCTCACGGCGTCGTCGACTTTGACCGGCACCATGCCAATCCGAAAAGCGTTGTCATTGCCGCGCAGCAGCGCCGGCATCACCTGCGTGCCGTTGACCTCGGTGTCGTCGTTGATCAGCGGATGATCATGCAGCGCCTTCATGGCCAGGCCCATCATCAACTGCTCACGATACACGCCGCCCTTGTCGAGATCACTGTGGGCCGTCAGCATGTAGTAGAGATTCAGGCCCAGCGGCGTGTAGCGGATCGGCACGTCGCTGACGCCGGGAATGTACGTGTGCTTGCCGGTCGTCTCCTCAACCGCGTGATACAGATACAGCCCCAGCGTGTTATCGCCATCCAGCTTATCCGCCGGCAGCGGCTCAACCTCAAGCTTATTGGCCTTATTCCAGGCCTCAGAGTTTGTAACATGCGCGCTGATGAGATTGATCAGTGTTTGCGTCACCAGCGAAAGATCGAGCAGTGGCATTATCCCGCTTCCTTGATGTTGCTTGAGCGTGCTGCGCTGTGCCAGCCAATGTCCATCTAGATTTGTCCCATGCCATAGCCACGCTTGGAGCGCACACCAGCCCGTAATGGCGCGGGCGGCTCAGCCGGCTGCACAGCGCGTGGCGGTGCGGGCGGAGGCGTGCGGCCCGCCGCTTCGGGTCGCGGCACGATCTCAACCACGATATCGCCGATCGTGATCTGCGGCGCGGGCGACTCAAAGATCGGCCCGACGGCTGGCGCTTCGGCCTCGATCGGCGGCTGCACCGTGCTCACAGGCGGCTCCTGGCGCGGCGACTCGACAAACTCGTAGCTGATGCGCTCTTCGATCTCCGGCGCAGGCAGCAGCGGCGGCAGCGCATCGTTCGGACGCTCCAGACTCGGCGGCGCGGCGTCGGCGGCAGGTGTAATGAACTGCTGCATAATCTGCTCTACCGTTTGCCAGGCCGTCGTTTCGATCGGCGGCGCGTCGGGTGGTGGCTCCAACACCGGCGCGGGCGGCGCGAGCGGCAGATCCGTTGCCGGCGGCGCGGCAGGCGGCAAGAGCGGCGCACTGGGTGCAACGCCCTCAAACTCGTGAATCACGCGCTCGACAACCGATCCCGGCGGCAATAGCTCGCTTCGCTCCACGCGCTCAGCTGGCGGAAGCGCAGGCGGATCTGTTGTCTGGGGCGCAAACGGTAGCGATGCGATCGGCTCGTCGAGCGGCTCAGCCTCGGCAAATGGATCGAAGATAGCGGGAGCCTGCGCTTCCGGCGGCGTGAACAACAGCCCAACGCCAGCTGTAGGCGTGCCCATGCGCGCGACGATTCGTTGGAGATAGCTAGTCATCTGCTATGTGCCTTTGCGTTTCGCTCATGCGCGGACTCAGGCGAGCCTTCTGCGTGCGCCGCTGATCGGACGTGCCCGTGACTGGCGCAGACTGGCCTCGATCAGCGCCATATAGCGCCGCCGCTCGGCGCGGGTCAGATCCAGAATATTGTCGTGGCTCCACCCATACGCCATCGCCAGCATGTGGACCTCGTTCGGCAGCCGCTCTTGATCGTTGAGCAGCCGTCGCAGCAGATAGGTGCCCATGTCAAAATCCATCAGCTCAGCCGTCGCGCACTCGGGACAGATCGCTTGTAGCTCGGTGCTGAGCAGCGGCGCGACCGCTTCCATCGCGGCCTCGATCTGATCGGGATCGGCGTCCTCGGTCACGGTGCAGCGCTTGAGCAGCGCTCGCCGCGCCGCGTGTGGTGCCAGCCCAATCACCGCCAGCTCGTCGATGCCGGTCGGCAGTCTGAAACGCGCGCCGTCAACGGTCTGGTAGATGCCCTCTGCCGGCGGCGCTGCCATCGCATAGCCCTTGAGCAGATCCGACAGCTTGAACGACAGATCGTAGTGATTGCCGCAGGCCGCGCAGAGTCGACTCGACCGAATCAGATCGCCGTAGCTTTGCGTGTAGATGCAGGCCAGCACCCGGTCGCGCGCCGCCGATGTGAGATTAACGGCCTGGCCGGCGACCAGCATGACGCCCGGACGATCCAGCGCCAGGCGGTCGATCAGCGCCACCATATCGAAGACGCTGACTCCTGACAGGCTGCGCTCGTCATGTCCCGTCAGCGGGCGGAGATCGATCCACCCGCCCGGAATCGTCACAATTGTCATCGCCGTTTCCGCATCGCTACATCAAAACCCGTACGCCTAGGGCTCCTTCGGCTCGGTGACCGACTCGTCACGCTGCCAGCCCTCGTTTTGCAGCACGATGCTCTGGATCAGCACCGCGTTGGCGTTCGCGTCAAGCTCGGCCATCGCCTGATATTCCGACACCCAGCAGCGGAAGAGCGTGTAGGCCATCACAACCTGGCCGGCCTCGTTCATCAGCTGGATCGTCACATCTTTACGAAAGCTTTCAAGCGACGAGACGACGCCCGCCGAGACGTCGTAGACTTTGTTGGCCCAGGCCTCGAACTCAAGATCCCAGGTCACGCCGCGCTCCAGGGTGACGGCCTCGTACTTGGAGCCGGCGGGTGAGTGGCGCGGCGTGCTGAAATCGCCGCCCTCGCGGTGCGAGACGACCTCGGTGGTGCGCTTGAGCGCACTGACTTTGCTGATCCCGGCGACAGGTCGGCCATCCCACCACACACGAAACATGTAGTTCTTGTATGGATCGAAGCGATGTGTGTTGACTGTAAAAAGTGGCATAGTGCTCCCTCGTATGCTGTTCAAGCGCCTCAGTGTCGGCTCGACGAGCGCTCAGGCCGAGGCGCAAGGCAAATCAACGCGTGTCCGCTTAGACCTGTAGCTGGCCGGCCATCTGTTGCAGAGACAGGATCACAAACTCGGCGGGCCGCAGCGGCGCAAAGCCCACCACGATATTCACGATGCCCAGATTGCGATCGCTCTGGGTTGTCGTTTCGCGGTCGCATTTGACAAAGAACGCATCGCTGGGCTTGGGCCCCTGGAACGCGCCGCGCCGAAACAGATCGTGCATGAAGACGCCGACGTTGAGCCGAATCTGGCCGTACAGCGGATCGTCGTTGGGCTCGAAAACCACCCACTTCAGGCCACGGTACAGGCTTTCTTCGATATAGAGCGCCAGCCGCCGGATCGGCACATACTTGTACTCGCTGGCAAAATCGTCGTCGCCGTCGTTGGTGCGCGCGCCGTAGATCACGAGGCCGTTGGGAAACGCGCGCAGCACATTGACGCCCTGCGGATTCATCGCGCCGTGCTCGCCGTCGGTGAAGCGCTGCTCTAGCCCGACAATGCCGCGAATATCGGCCTCGACGCCGGCGGGCGCTTTCCACACGCCGCGCGTGCTGTCGATGCGCGCATACACGCCCGCGACCGCGCCGGCTGCGCCGATCGCTTTGGTCTTCTTGCCGTCGCTGATCAGAACGCGCGGGAAGTAGATCGCGCTGTGATCTTTGACCAGGCCCACGCGCACGTCGGCGACTTTGGTGCTGGCATCCTGTGCTGTCTTCCAGGTGGTGGGCGCGTCCATGATCAGGAACGCGCGCCGCTGCTGGCAGAAAACGCTGGCCGGCCCATAGACCAGGTTCAGCGCGACCGCGCCCGGCTCGTTGTCTTCGGGCAGCACCAGCAGATTGAACAGATCGACCTGCTTATCCGCCTGTGTGAAAGCGTTGGTGTAGTTGGCCAGCGTCGGCGCGGTGCCATCGGTGACGGACGCCGCAACCGCGCCGCTCGCATCGACGGCGGGCGTCGGCTTCTGGAAGGTTTGGACTAGCGCGCCTTCGCCAACGCTGTAGTAGCGCGTGTTAATCCCAAAGGATGTCTTAATATCCTGCGGAGTGGAGGCGAAAATCGTCGCGATGGTGTTGGCCGTACCGCGCGAGGTCGTCAGCGTCAGCCGGTTGCCGACCAGCGAAGCCGTCCAGAAGAACGTCAGCGGGTTGGCATTGCGGTAGCGATTCACGGCGTCGGCGATGCGCTGAAGCACCGTGTGCAGGCCGCCCTGGCTGTTGAGCCACACCGGCGTCGTGCCGACCGCGCCGCCTTCATCCAGCAGCTTCAGAT
>JAFAYS010001218.1 GCA_019240175.1 Chloroflexota bacterium
GGCGACGCATACCGGCAAGCAGCCGCTGGTGGTTTTTGCCGGCAACAGCGAGGCTGCCGAGAGCGTGCGCGAGGAGATCGGCGCGGCGGCACCGGTGGAAGTTTCCGACAATGTGCTGCCTCAGCCACAGTATCCCCGCATTGAGCCGACGCGCGCGCTGCTGCGACGCTACTACCGCGAGCACAATGTTGCCGCGCTGCCTGGCGCTGATCGGCTCAAGACGCTGCGCTGCTCACGGCTCGGCAGTGTGGTCGAAGATCAGGGTTTGATGGTGCGCTTCCTGTCGCAGCGTTTTGGTCGCAACGTTCTGTCGATCTCGATCGATTCGTTGAGCACGGCCTGTTTGCTGATGAGTGAAGGCCACTACTCGGAGGCGATCTTTGGGCGGCTTGGTTTGCGGCTGGGCGCGCTCGATGTGTTGAAGACGCGCGGCGCGGCGGCGATCCGGCGCTGGCTGCCGTTCGATCTTGATGAGCAGACGCTCAACAATCGGCTGATGAATCGTGTGCTGCGTCCACGCCAGCTGCCCACGGATCTCGACGATCTGCTGCTGGACTACGCGATCCTGCGCGAGGCGGTGAACGTTGCGTATCTTGCGCTGCGTGACGAGCGACCACAGGCCCAGTACGATCTGGTTTTTGCCGGTGGTGCGCTGGCGGATGCGCCGCGTCCCGGCCTGGCCGCGCTGGCGCTGCTGGATGCGCTGCAGCCCACAAGCCGCGATAGCGCGCTGGCGATCGATCTGTATCTTGATCAGCTGAGCCTGCTGGCGGCAAGCGGCGCGCTGGCCCACCTCGACACTGACGCGGCGGCCTGTATGCTGGAATTCGACGCGCTCAATAACCTGCCGCTGGCAACGGTGATCGTGCCGCGCGGCGAGCTCACGCCCGGCAAGAAGATCGCCGACGTCGAGCTGAAGCCGGTGAAAGGCCAGACGATCACGCGCACGGTCAACGCAGGCGAGATTGTGCGACTGCCGCTGGCGCGCGGTAAGCGGGCTACGCTGCGGATTCAGCCAGTGGGCGGCATTGCGATCGGCCCGAACAAGCCCGGCACTGAGGTGCTCTCCGACGAGGCTGCGATCAGTGGCAGCGCGCTCGGCGTGATCATCGATGCGCGTCCGCGACCGCTGGCGCTACCCGAAGATCTGACGCAGCGCCGCGAAACGCTGCTGCGCTGGTTCCAGTCGCTCGACGCGCTGCCGCCGATTAACTCGTTTGCTCCTACGCCGCCCGCCGAAAGTGCTGCGCCGATGGCTACCAATGGATCGCAAACAGAGGTAAAATTACCTGCATTGGAGCCAATGACCGCACATGCGGAAGAGCCAGCCGTTCCTGTCGGCGCGCTGTCGAGCGGCGAGGATGTAGCGGCTCTGCGCGAGGGATTGGTGGTACAACCACCCCAGAAGCGCGGCTTCTTCCGCCGAAAATGAAAGGCAGCAGTGATGGTAGAACGCATCTGTCCGCATTGCGACGCTGGGAATCCGAGTGAGCACGCCTACTGCGGGCAGTGCGGCGCGGCCTTCGATCAGCCACTGGCGCGACGTCCCAGTGCGGCGCTCGCCCCGCGAACCTGGCAGGTGCCGGATCAGTGGCGACAGGCGAGTAAGGTGGTGGCGCTGGGCGCAGCCACGATCGTGGCCGAGGTTGGGCTGGCCTGGCTACAGCGTCGTCAGCAGAGCCGCGCCGCACAGCAGCCCAAGAGCTACGCTCTGGCCAGTCCGCTGCCGACGGCTACGGCGCGCATCGTGGGCCTCGGCTGGCGTGTCAGCGAGACCTGGCGAGACGGGCAGCTACAGGAGCGCGTACAAGAGCAAGTGATGTGGCTTGAGCCGCTGCCACGCCAGCGCTGAGCCAGGGCGAAGATCAATAGGTTTTTGTGTAGGGCACGCTACGGCGTGCCTGATGCATTTTCTCGATGCATCGACGTGAAGCATTTGAAAACTCTCAGGCTTGCAGCTAAGCACTGGCACTTACTTTGATAATATAAGCTGCAATCTTACCGAAGAAGGGATCGCTACCCTATGAATCGTTCCCGATTTGACGGCCATAGCCCGCGCTTCGTGTTCTACGAAGAAGACATAATCGCGCTGCAAGAGCTTGACGCCAACGAGGTGTACGTCCCGCTCAGCCGTGTCTGCGAGACGCTGGGCCTGGATCTCGCGCAGCAGACGCGAGCGCTGGAAACACATAGCATTCTGGTGAATGGCCTGCGCTCACTGGGCCGCGAAGGCCTCGGCATGCGTGTCGATCTGATTCCGCTCTGGCTCTGTACCCTCGACGCGATGCTGGTGAATAGCACGGTGCGCACCAAGCTGATTCAGTACCAGCAGGAGTGCGCGTCGGTGCTGTGGCACGCCTTCAAGCCACAGGGCTTTGGACCTGAGGATGCGCTGCTGCCCGATCGCAACGAGCTGACGCCGGCGGAGCTAGCCTATCAAAGCGCGATGGCACAGGCGGCGCTGGCGCGGCAGCAGATGCTGATCGAGCGTAATCTCCAGGCTGATCGCTCCGACGGCAATCGCATGAGCGGCGGCGACGAGGAGCGCTCACAGCGCAACACGCCCGCCTTCGATCTGGCGCGCGCTGTGCGTCGTGTGGCGCATAGCTTGGCGGCGCGCTCCCGTCGCAACGAGTACAGCGGCGTGTTCAGCGGCCTGCATCGCCAGTTCGGCATCAGCTCCTACCGCAATCTGCCGTACGGGCGGCTGCGCGAGGCGATGGATTGGCTGGAGCGCTGGCACGGCGATATTTTGGGCGAGCCCGAGCCGCCGCCGGATATCTAGCGAAAGAACAAAAGAACCAAGGAACAAGGGAACAAAGAAGAACCGATGGAAGAACAGAGAAGTACCGCAATTCCCCTCTCCTGTCGCAACGGGAGAGGGGTTAGGGGTGAGGGCCAGCTTTCCCCCTGCCTGCGGCAACCAAAGCGGAAGCCCCCTGA
>JAFAYS010001151.1 GCA_019240175.1 Chloroflexota bacterium
GATCAGCAGCTGCGCCACGTCGCACAGCGCTTGTATGATTGGACAGCACCGGGCTCGATCCTGGCGCTCTCCGCAGTCAGACCAAGCAACGAGCCGGGATTTCAGCGGCTAAGCAAAGAGTACGAGGCGCGCGGCATGCAGATCAAACACCGCAGCGAAGACGAGCTGCTGGATCGTTTACAGCCGTGGCAGCTCCATCCGGCGGGCGTGCGGGAGCTGGAAGCGATCGCCGAAGAGGTAGAGCACCAGACCTTTGTGCATCCTGGGCGACGCGGTCACATCGGCTTTGGTATGGCGCTCACTCGTCCATGATCTGCTGGTACTCGCGCAGCAGATCTGGAGCGTAGTGTTCCCACACCTCCGGGAACCAGACCAGCGGATTGATGTCGAAAAAGGTTGCCAGATCCAGCATAGCCTCGCGTCCGGGATTGGAAATACTGCGATCATAGAGCTTGCGCACATATTCTGGACTGGCAGCCACGGCCAAAGAAACGTGACGAAACGATGGTCGCTCGCCTGCGTTTTGCTCTGCGTAGCGGCGAAATAAAAACTCCATGATCTGGGATACGTTCGGATAACGTTGTGGTGCTGGCATGTATCCAGTCCTTGCTGTACAAGCCATTAATGCGTATTATACTCCGCAATTAGATAGCCCAAGCCAGAAAAACTCATACTATGTTCTCGAAAAACACCTGCGCTCGCTACATGGTTTGGCCCCTTGAGCAAGCACAGGTGAAAAGCCCAGCATACACAACCATGCAGCCGGAGTAGAGCAGGTGCTCTACTTGCGAGATTGTAGCATGTCCGTCAGTGTCCGACAATCTGCGCCGGCTGCCTCACGAAAGGCAGCAGATCCATGCCCAACCATCGTTCGCCGCGCAAACTACGACGCTATGATCGTCTCGCAGTGCTGGATTACATCGACACCTACCAGCGCACGCACCGCCGCTCGCCGTCACAGCGTATGATTGCACAGGCGCTGACCATGAGCACGCCCTCGGCGGCGCACACCGCGATTCACGCTCTGAAACGCCAGGGCCTGCTGATGATTGGGCTATCACCACGCGGCTGGCCCGCCAATCTCACGATCACCGAGCTTGGCCAGGCGCGGCTGCAAGCATGGCGTGACAAGGAGGAGGCTTAATGTCCATACCGCTGATCTCCCTGATCTTCTCGATTGTCAGCCTGTGGAGCACGGCGCGCGGCGGTCCAGCCCGCGTCGTTCACCGGCCTCAGATCATCGTGATCGCCGGGGAGGCGACCACCGCCAAGATTCGCGTCGCATTAGCCAACCTGGGCTTTCGCATCGTCGTGGAGCACTCGCTGCTGGCAGGCTACGAGCTAGCCCGGCGCTTGCTGGCGGTAAGCAGACCGGAGCGACCGAGCGTGGTTTTGATCGATCTTGCGCTGACGGAGCCGGGCTTTCCTGAGCTGACCGCCCCGCTGCTGATCGCCGTCCTGACGCGCCAGATGCAGCGCGGCACGCTCCATCACGCCTGGCATGTCGGCGGGATGAGCGCTCAGCAGCCAACGCTCAAGGCCGAGGCGATCGCGCTGGGCTGCCAGGCGACCGTGGGGCTGCCGCTCAATGATGTGGGCGTCGCAGCAATCCAGCAGATCATCGACCAGCCAGGGCCGCCGAGCCACCCGCAGCCCGCGCCCGACACGCCGGATCTCAGCGAGATCTGCCAGAACATCGCCCAGCGCGTGCTGGACTCGGTCAAAGCCGCGCAGATTCGCACCTGGACGCCCGAGGATGCGGCGCTGGTGCTGAGCTGGCTCACGACGTATCCGGCCCCGCCGATCGAGACGCGCGGCAGGCGCTCAACCGATCGCGATCTATCGCGCATCAAGCTGCTGCTGCGCTCCTTCGGCAATCAGCACATCGCGCGGCAGCAGCTTGAGCAGATCGCGACCTACTGGCAGCAGCGCTACCCGCTGCACGGTGAGGTGCTGCAAAAATTCTTAGATGGCTGGGAGCGTCGCGAGATCGTGAGCTACTTCGTCGGGCAGGGACTTTACGAAGACAGCCGCGTGTATCACTGCATCAAAGAGCTGCCGCAGCGCCTCAGCGATCACCTTCAGCGGCATCAGATCGGCATCGGACCCGAGGAATAATCCCGCTCTTTTTCCTCAATTTTTAAGCCCTTTAAACAGGCAGGAGCCGCACCTAGTGCAGCTCCTGTCCAACGTTTTGTCGACGCCCGATCGGCGTGAGTTTTAGTTGTTGTAGTCCCAGGTGACCTCGCGCACGCCGAACGCGTAGGAGTCGGCGTAGCCCATGTTCTGCACCAGCTTCTGCGTCAGGTCGAAGGTGCGGCCCGAAACATACGGCCCACGGTCAATCACGCGCGCCGTGACGATCACGCCGTTGCGGCCCTTGAACTTGAGGCGCGTGCCACAGGCCATCGTACGATGCGCCACGCCGACCGTGTCGCGGGTCAGGGTTTGACCACAGGCGGTCGTGTTGCCCCACAGGCCGGGACCGTATGACGACGCCATCGCGGTCTTCCAGGCAAACGTGCCGACATCACCAGTAACCTTGTCGCCGCCGGTCTCATCGACCACCACGACAGTTTCTTCGGCGTGTGCGGCTGGCGTAATCGTGCCGCCGATGCCAGCGATTGCCAGCGTCAGCAGGGCCAGCGAGGCGAGCGAACCACGGCGAAGCAAGCGATTGAAGTGAAACATAGCAACTCCCTTTGATGGTGCGCGTCGGTTTGACGGCGCGAAAAGGTAAAGGATGCGGCATCACTTGCCGATCCAATGATCGAACAGCACGTCATCAGCGATCCCGTAGTGAGGATCACGTCAACAGCGGTACTGAGCTACAGCTTAAAACTGTGCTCTCAAGATCTGTCTGCGATCAGAATTGGGTGAGATAGCTAGCGGCAGGATGCTGGGGAGCGCACCGCACACCAATAGCTTCTTGGAATGTGTATGTCGACGATTGTAGCAGTTTCAGCAGTATTTGTCAAATTGATTTTAACCAATTCACCAGCGAAGCGTTTGCAATCACGAATCTAAGCCTTCCTGCATCCACGCAGCCACCTGACGACGTAGATTGAGTACTTGCAACCACAGAGAGTGGTGTGATATACTATTCTTAACACACCACAGGCAGTGGTGTGAGTAATTA
>JAFAYS010000005.1 GCA_019240175.1 Chloroflexota bacterium
ATAGGCTCGCTCTAGCGCTACCAGGTCCAGATGCACCGTCGCGAGATCGGCGACTAGCAGTCGTGGCGCGCTCAACGGCGTCAGTGTGGCGATCGATTTGTAGTAGCAGTGGCAGCGCTCGCAGGTCACCGCACGCTGCGTGGCCTCGTGCCGCTCCTCGTACAGATAGGCGATATCGGCGTGGGCGCGCGAGCCACAGAACGGGCAGAGCAGGCGCTCGGAGGACCAATCGCTGGCGCACAGGCCGCAGCGCAGAAAGCGGATCTGCTCGATGCCGCGCTGCTCGGCCAGGATCGGCCACGCGCCGCAGGTAGGACAGTAGCCCTGCTGCCAGTCGATCTGCTCCCGTAGCGGCTGCAGCCCTAGCGCGACCTGTTCCAGCAGCGGTAGCAGCGTCCAGCGCAGCAGCGTGGCGGCCAATCCGGCGTCGAGATCCGCACGCGCGGCCTGATCGGCAACCGTGCCGGGATCACCAGCCAGCACGTTGAGCGTCAGCCCATGCACATCGATCGCACCGCGCCGCACCGCCTCCCTCAGCACCTGCGCAGCAGCGACGTGCGCGCCCGGCTGATTCGCCAGCGCGGCGCATAGCTCAAGATAGCGCTCGCGCAGCCAGCCGCGATCCAGCGGGAGCGACTCGCCGCGCAGCAGCGGCACACCGGCAGCAGCTTTGGTCCGCGCGTACTGAGAATCGAGGAATAATTGTGGAATCGCCGGCATGTCGCGAAAAGCGACGCGCAGCAGCGCGGCGTGCGTGGCCGCCAGCGCCGCCAGATCCGGGCGCTGCTCGGCCAATTGAGACAGCAGATTCAAGGCCTGCTCGGCGTCGGCACGCAGCGGTTTGCGGCGGTCGAGGAACTTACTGATTGGATTGCGGGGCACGTTTCTTTCCTCTGCGCTGGCCCTGGCCTTCGCGAACAGCTTCGTCGATCAGCCAGGCGATAAACTGCGGCGATGAGCAGGCGGCCTCCCAGTCATAGCGGACGTTGAGGCAGATCCCGCGCGTGGGGCCAAAAGGCGGCCCGATCTCGGCAATGATTTGATCAAGCGCGGCGTCGAGATTCTCAGGCTCGGGATCGAGCGCGATCAACTGATGCAGCACGCGGCGCTTCAGCTCCATGCCCGCCAGATCCGCCTGCTGGTCACGCGCGCGCTGACGGGGCAGCAGATCACCGCCCGCCAGCAGCAGATGCGCCAGATCGGCGGGACGCAGCGGAGCCTGCGCCGATTCGTCTGGTTGCGGCGACGCGCTCATGGCAGCGACTCCGCCGGAAAGATCTTGGAGCGCGGCTTGAAGTTGGCTGGATGGTTGCCAATGTCAGCGCCGGGACCACCGCCGCGCGCCCGCTGATCTTCGGGACCGCAGCCTGCCAGCAGCGCCAGCAGCAGCGCCAGCAGCACGGCTCGTCGCGTGTTCGGATGAATGATTGGTCGCACGCGCGCCTCCTATCGTCCCGCGATCGTGATATGCTGGCCGGCCATCAAGATCGTGTAGCGCAGAATAAACCCACCGACTAGCACCAGCGCCGCCGGAACGATCATGTTGTGTCCGGCGCGCATGCGGGGCAAGAAGCGCAGCGCCAGCGGCAGCAGCAGCCCAAACAACCCCGTGCCGATCAACAGCAGCAGACCAAATGGGCTTGTGATCAGCGGCAGCGCCAGCGTGCCCAGCGAGATCAGAAACGCCGCCAGCATCACCAGCTCCAGCCCGATCGCCAGCGAGTCGGCGGTTTCCAGGCGCTCCAACGAATCACGGGCGGTCGAGCGACGGCGCAGCAAGATCATCGTGGCGATGCCGGTCGAGGCCGCCGAGGCCAGGAAGAGCGCGCCGATCAGATTGCTGTCGCTCCAAAACGGCTGATTGGTCGCTGTCAACAGCGCGCCGGTGTACGAGGCGATAAAAAAGCCCACCGCCGCCGCCGCCAGCTGAAAAAGCGTGCCGATCGGGCCACGGTGCAGCAGCCGCGCCAGATTGCTGAAGCGTCCCAGCCCAAAGCGCCGATCTTCGGCCAGCACGCCCAGAAACGACAGAAACGAGAGGCCGCCGAAGATAAACAGAGCCCACGAGCCGACCGACATCGGCGACCAGTATTTGAACATCGGCCAGAACGTCTCGGATTGGATCAGCATGTGCCAGAAGC
>JAFAYS010000028.1 GCA_019240175.1 Chloroflexota bacterium
CCGGGGCCAAAACCAACACGTATCTGTTTCATCTTGCTGCTCAGCCGGATCTGCTGCGCTCAATCGATTTTTTCCAGATTGTGCTGGGCGGCGACCTCGCGATGTTGAGTACGCGCCTCTCATATAAGTTCGATCTTAAGGGGCCGAGTTACGCCATTCAAACAGCCTGCTCAACCTCACTGGTCGCCGTGCATCTGGCCTGCCAGTCGTTGTTGATCGGCGAGTGTCACATGGCGCTGGCCGGCGCTGTCGCGATCAACGTGCCGCACAAATCCGGCTACCTGTACCGTGACGGCGACATTTACTCGCCCGAAGGTCACTGCCGCCCTTTTGACGCCAGGGCCGGCGGGACGATCTTCGGCAGCGGTGCCGGCGTGGTTGTCCTCAAACGGCTGGAAGATGCGCTCGCCGATGGCGACACGATCCACGCGATCATCAAAGGCTCCGCCACAAATAACGATGGCGCGGAGAAAGCCACATTTACCGCGCCGGGCATCGAGGGCCAGGTCGATGTCATTCTGGAAGCCCATGCCAACGCCAATATTTCGGCGGACACGATCTCGTATATTGAGGCGCATGGCACCGGCACGGCGCTGGGCGATCCGATCGAGGTCCTGGCGCTCACCGAAGCCTTCCGGGCCAGCACCGATAAAACCCAATTTTGCGCGATCGGCTCGGTGAAGAGCAACCTTGGGCATCTGGATGCGGCGGCTGGCATGTCGAGCCTACTCAAGACCGTGCTGGCGCTCAAACATCAGCAGATCCCGCCCACGCTGCATTTTGAGCAGCCTAACCCGCGCATGGAGATCGCCAGCAGCCCGTTTTTCGTCAACAGCACGCTGCGGCCCTGGCAGGTGGCGCAGGGACCGCGCCGCGCCGGCGTTAGCTCGTTTGGCTTCGGCGGCACCAACGCGCATATTATTCTGGAAGAAGCACCGCCGCTGCCGCCCAGCGGTCCGAGCCGGCCCTGGCAGCTGATGCCACTCTCGGCGCGGAGCGAGGCTGCGCTGGATACCATGGCGACCAACCTTGCCGACCACCTGCGCCAGCAACCCGACCTGAATCTGGCGGATGCGGCCTATACGCTACAGGTTGGACGCAAAGCCTTTGCCCATCGTCGCGTAATCGTTTGCCAAACCGGCACCGACGCCGCCGACGCGCTGGAAACCGGCGATGCACAGGCCGTGCTATCGGGCCTGAGCACCGCCGAGCGGTCCGTGGCCTTCTTGTTGCCGGGGCAGGGCGCGCAGTATGTGGGCATGGGCCAGGAGCTGTATGAGCAGGAGCCGGTCTTTCGCGCTGCCGTGGATACCTGCTGCGCGCTGTTGCTGCCGCAGCTGGGCCTCGATCTCCGTAGCGTGCTGTATCCGCCGCAGGAACAGCACACCCAGGCGACGGCGCAGCTGACGCAGACTGCCATTGCCCAGCCGGCCTTGTTTGTGATCGAGTACGCGCTGGCCCAGCTCTGGCAGCAGTGGGGCATCACGCCCGACGCATTGCTGGGCCACTCGATCGGCGAGTATGTGGCGGCGACGCTGGCGGGCGTCATGACGCTGGACGACGCGCTCACGCTGGTCGCGACGCGAGGCCGCCTGATGCAAACACTGCCGCCTGGGGCCATGCTGGCGATCCCGCGCGGTGAGGCCGAGGTACGCACGCTGCTGCCGGCTGCGATCGACCTGGCGGCAGTCAACGGGCCAAGCGCCTGTGTTGTCTCCGGGCCATCCGCCGCGATCGACGCGCTGGCGGCCCAGCTGGCAGCCCAGGGTCTGGAAACGCGGCGGCTACATACATCGCACGCCTTCCACTCGGCCATGCTCGATCCGATCCTGCCGGCCTTTCGCGCCGCCGTGCAGCAGATCCGCCTCCAAGCCCCGCAGACGCCGTTTATCTCGAATCGCAGCGGCACCTGGATCACCGCCGCCGAGGCCACCGATCCGGCCTACTGGGTCCAGCATCTGCGCCAGACCGTGCGCTTCGCCGATGGCCTCGCCGAGCTCCTATCTGACCGGTCGCGGCTGCTGCTGGAAGTCGGCCCCGGCACCGTGCTCAGCACGCTTGCGCGCCAGCAGCAGCCCGATCTGCCGATGCTGCCCTCGCTGCGACATCCCAACGATCAGCGCGCCGATCTGGCCTTTATGCTGCTGACGCTTGGCAAGCTCTGGATCGCAGGCGCGACAATTGACTGGGAAGCGCGCTCCGCCGACGAGCAGCGCCGCCGCGTGCCGTTGCCGACCTATCCCTTCGAGCGCAAGCGCTACTGGATCGATATTACCGCAACGCCGGCCACGCAGCCGAGCTACACCGCCACGCTAAAGAAGCGACCACGGATCGAGGATTGGCTGTATCGCCCCGAGTGGCAGCGCAGCCCGCTTATCGCTGAGTCCACGTCCGACGCCAGGCTGCGCTGGCTGGTTTTTAGCGCTGCGAACGCTCCCAGCGACGCACTTGTGGCGCGGCTGCGGGCAACAGGCCAGGCCGTCACCGTAGTCGAGGCCGGCGCTCAGTACACGCGTGTGGCTGAGGATCACTACAGCCTCAATCCTGCTCAGGCCGAAGACTACGCTACGCTCCTGACTACGCTGCGCGCCAGTGGTCAGCTGCCCCAGCGGATCGTCCACGCCTGGTTGATGAACGCTGACACCGACAATCTCCCTGGCTTAGATACAACCCTGGATCGCGGCTTCTACAGCGTCCTGTATCTGGCTCAGGCGCTCCAGCGCCAGCGCGCAACTAGCCCGATCCAGCTGACACTGCTTGCTACGCGGCTTCAGCACATCCACGACGGCGAAAGCATCGACCCGGCCAAATCCGCGATCCTGGGTCCCTGGCGCGTCCTGCCACAGGAACAGCCTAACATTTCCTGCCGCGCCGTGGACATGGAGCTGCCAACCACGGAAAGCGAACTCGACCAACTGCTGGCCGAGCTGACCACGCCGGTCGACGATCCGGCAGTCGCGTATCGAGCCGGAGAGCGCTGGGTTCAAGTCTTCGCGCCACAGCAGGATGGAGAGATCGAACCGGCGCAAACGCTGCTGCGCGATGATGGTACCTATTTG
Organism: Chloroflexota bacterium; assembly: GCA_019240175.1. Lineage (GTDB taxonomy): Bacteria > Chloroflexota > Chloroflexia > Chloroflexales > Kallotenuaceae > LB3-1. The sequence continues at coordinate 3,060 of JAFAYS010000028.1, forward strand.
ATTATCGGTGGTCTGGGCAATCTCGGCCAGACTCTGGCGACACACATCGCCCACACCGTGCGCGCCAATCTGGTATTGCTCGGGCGCTCAGCCTTGCCCGCGCGTGAAACCTGGGACGCCTATCTGGCAGCGCACGACGAGCATGATCCGATCGCGCGCAAGCTGCGACAGATCCAGGCACTCGAAGCGCTCGGCGCGAAGGTGCTGGTGCTGCAGGCCGACATCACCGATCTGTTCGAGATGAGCGCCGCTGTCGCCGAGGCCGAGCGTGTTTTTGGCGCGCTGCACGGTGTTATTCACGCCGCCGGCGTCGCTCGTGGCGCATCGTTCCGGGCGATCCAGGATACGGGAGTGGCCGAGGCAGCGGCGCATTTTGATCCCAAGATCCACGGCCTGATCGTGCTGACGCAGGCGCTCCAAAACCGTCGCCTCGATTTTTGTCTACTGCAAGCATCGCTCGCCTCGGTGCTCGGCGGCCTCGGCAACGTCGCCTATGCCGCCGCGAGCCAGTTTATGGATGCGTTCGCCTACCAGCAGCGCCAGCATACGGGCATTCCCTGGATCAGCGTCGATTGGGATAGCTGGCATCAGTCCGACGATCCTAACGACGCGCTTGGCGTCACGCTGTCCGAGCTTGCGATCTCGCCCGACGAAGGTCGAACGGCGCTCCTGCGCATCTTGAGCCGCGATCCCGGCGCGCATGTGATTGTATCGACTGGCGACCTCCACGCGCGC